>CAZGGB010000080.1:0-14141 GCA_964525115.1 uncultured Sangeribacter sp.
GAATACCATTTATGAACGGTCAACGGCAATCTGTAAGATGCATAAAGCGAGGGTACGAGCCAACAACTATTATTGGAATAAACTATTCCGTGTATTGGAACTTGAAGGGAAGAGAGAGAAGTTTAAGCGAAACAAACCGAAACAAACCACAGAGCCATGCTGAAATATCTCATAGTTCAATTGGATGACACATCGCCATCGTTCTGTCATTATTCTAATAACAAGACAGAACGTAAGCTAATTGCATATAATACTCTGAAAGATGGTATTATATGGGCAATGAAGGAAAATCTTATGATACAATTCGTATATCCTGACTACAAACTACCAAGAGAATATATTGAATTGATTGATTCTGTTGATCATATTGATATAAAATCGTTTAATGATGATTCAGACGTAGCAGTATTTGAAGGGAAAACATTATTGCTTAATCTAAAAGAAACTATATATCCCCATATAGTTCTTAGGCTCTCTAAGGATGAATTATTTGATTCCATTGATGAAATTCAAGAGGTGTTGAATATTCAGCCATATTTGAATATTGTCATTACAGATATTGAATTATTTAATGAAGAGGACTACAGTTCATATAAACGAGTTCTTGAAAAGCTGTCCACAACGGTCATTGAAAAGATGAATACAAATATGCCTGTTCATATCAATTTATTGACAGATAGGCTTCTGCTTTCGACAATGAATAATTGCAATGCTGGTTATGAAAGTATAACTATCGCACCTGATGGAAAATTTTATATCTGCCCGGCATTTTATATTGACGGAGAAGGAAGCATAGGTAGTCCGGTAAAAGGAGTCTCAATACCCAATGACCATTTGTATACATTATCGAGTGCCCCAATATGTAGAAATTGTGACGCATATCAATGTAAGAGGTGTATATGGCTTAATCAAAAGACAACTCTTGAAGTTAACACACCCAGCCATGAACAATGTGTTGTATCTCATTTAGAGCGCAATGCTTCTCGTAGCCTTTTAGATCACATAAAGAAATTGGGAATAATCAAAACTGATAAATCAATTCCCGAAATTGATTATTTAGATCCATTTGAAAAATTAGTAAAATAAGATATGAATAAGAAAATCATCGGAAACGTCACCGAAGAAGAAAAAAACGTAATTCAGAGACTATTTGAACGTCGTAACGGCTTGAATGAACTAGCAAAGATACTTTCGGCAGAAAACGTTGAACTATATGAGCGTCTTGTAAAAGATATGGGTGAGACCGGCACTAAGTTCCAGCAATGGTGGGACACTATGGCGGTCAAATACCAATGGGAATCTGCACCTAATGGAAGATGGGAAATCAACTTTGATACAAACGAGATCATACTCGTTTATTAATATTTGATTTATATGAAAAGATTATTGGTTTGTCTTGTAACACTGATTTCTGCACTAACATCTTGGAGTGGGGAAACAGGATTGTTTACATACGAAGGAGGGTTCTTTGTCAAGAATGGAACATCGTGGAAAGAATATCGCCCCAAGGATAAACCTGGTGTATGGGCTACTTATACCCAATATAATGATGAGAAGAATTTCTATGATATAAAAAATGATAACTGCACATTGGCTATTCCTAAGACTTCCAATAATAACTTCTACAAAAGTGAGAATGGTGAGTGGAAAGTAGTTTACAATACACGAGTTATTTATTCGAGCTTTGTTGATTCTTCTGTAAGGCTCTTCTGCTTTAAGACAGGATTCTATGTTCGCGACGGAAAAAAGTGGCGCTTATATCTTCCGGAGAAACAATCATCGTATTGGGCGGAATTCGACCAATACGATGAGGATGACAAGTTTTTCTATTTAAGGAACAACAATGATAAAGTCTGTGTACCTAAACGTGCGGATCTAAAATGTTTCCTTTGGAACAAAAGTACCGAAAAATGGGAAGCAAACTATGCCATTACTGAAATATACGATCATATATAAAATATAATTTTTCTGTATAATTATGGGAAATAAGTTCTACAGTAACATAAAAATTGCAATCGTGAGCATATTGTTAATGACTCTTTTTTCTCATCAAAACGCCTTTTCTCAAGAAAAGAGAACACTTTGGGGTTTTCAAGTAGGTGTAGGATTTTCCGGGTTTGGAGGAAATGAAATCGGATACGATTTTTCAGTGTTTGGGGCGACCTTTACATCAAGAAAATGTTACGTACAATATGGGCTTGGCTTTCAATCTCTTCAATATATGGATGATGATTGGCGGTCAGAAGACAAATATAATGCCTACTATATCTCTTTACCCACGAATTTTGGATTCCATTTTCCTATTGGAATCGGAGCGTTCTTTATAGCGGCTGGGCCAAATTTCCGCTATATGGTGGGAAGTACTGATGATTATTTCAAAGAAGCCAAGAAATTCGACATAGGATTAGGAGCCAAGTATGGATTTGAGTTCTACCATGTTCAGTTAGGTATGGGTTATGAATACGGACTTATGTCTGTATATGAAAATGGAGATCATAATTCATATCTTAACTTCACTCTTTCAGTTGTTTTCTGATTTTCTTATTTCAGGAGCTGCAGAAACTTATTAGATGGGTAATCTTTATCTGAGAGATAGTATTTATATGTGATAAGTATGATGTTTCAAATATGGGAAAGCGATATGATATAAAAATATGCTTCAAAGGTCTCGATGATGCTGACAGAAGTAAATTGAAAACAGATTTCAATAATTCTTTTATACGACTGTCGACAATTGAAAGCGAAGGAGGAATAGCCCAGGATATATTATCATTCATTATTGAAGCGTCCAATTCAACCGATTTGCCATCGATTATTAAAGATGGTATTGTTTATGACTTGATCAAGGAACTTTCAAAATTTACACTTGATGGTGTCATTATGACATTAATTGTAAATGGACGCAAATACATAAATCAGACTTTTTTTGATATAAAAAAGAAATTAGGGAATATATTAAGTAAAATCGTATGCCATGGAGATACTCTAACTGGTGTTTTAGAAAAATGCATCGATAAATACAATGAGGAATACCATGAAAAAATATCATTGGAAAAGGAATCATTTTTAGATGATCATTTTCTCCATATTGACCTTTCCAACAATACAATACACTTCAATAAAAATATCTTTGTTTATCTAACATTCTTTTATTTTGGAAGTCCTAAGCTTTCGCACTTATACATGCTTGAGAAAAAATTACTTTCATCTGGCTATAATGTAGAGAGTAAAATAGTGTTTGAAATGCTCATTGAAGAATTAAATGATAGGCAAGATAGGATTAAAGAGTTTCTGACTATAAATCCTCAATGGATTACATTTCAAACTCTATTCGCAGTTATGCATGAACTTGGACATCATTACACTAGTAAGCATAGTGACGATAATGAAATAATCAATATGCTTCTACCTTCTTTGATTAAGGCTATAGATTACGAAGATAATACGATAGTTCATGATGAAATAAGAATATACTTTAAAGAGGTGATCGATGGCTTGTGTAATGACAGACATTTCCTTAATGAGTTGAAGGCTGATTATTTCGCAATTGAACATTTAGTGGGACCGACTTTACTCTGTGGTTTAGATTTTGAATTAGCAAATATATTAGCTTCCATATTTGGACATTCAACTTATATAGAGTATACTATGAAGATTGACTCTATGCTCTTGTTTCCGCATGATTATTCTAAAGAAGAACGAATATCAAATTTTACTGAAAAGTCACTCAAATGTAGAGTTAGATTACTTGTAATGGCTCAAATTATATCAATGTTCTTGGAAAATCTCACTCCCAATAAGGAAGCAATGAGTTTATATTATAATTTAATCAGGGAGCCATATTATGCGCATTGTAATGATTTTGATGAAGATTTTATTAAAAGAATCGATCCGTACCATGAATGTCTACGTAAGGGATTCAATGACTCAAACACGCTACTTTCGGATTCTACCATAGAAAAAGATTTGATGTATATCGAATCTGAAATATTAAAATTAATTACCAAAAATCTGAGTAATACATTTAATGTATAAAAAGAATATCTTATGGTAAATAGTAAATTGAGTTTAGTCCGTTTATTTATAGTAACGATATATCTGACCCTAAGTCCTAATTTTCTTATGGCCACATCCCTTGTTCCTAAAGAAAAAGACGGACTTTGGGGCTATGTGAATGAAAAAGGCAAATGGAAGATAAAACCTGAGTATCATCATGTGGGTAAATTTAATGATGGACTGGCACCTATTATGAATTATTATAATCATAATGGAGCGATTCTTCCTTTATGGGGCTACATTAATGAAAAAGGTAAAATAGTTCTGCCACTAATGTACGATTTTGCATCGGAATTTAATAATGGCATTGCATTTGTTGGATACTTACCCGGAACACATTGGGAGGCAGGGACGACCACAAATTTGATACAAATGCGCTTTATTGACATACTTGGCAACGAATACGATTTTGCTAAAGATCAGTTTAATTATGTCATTTATGATACTGATTCAGTGACACTTCTGAGAAACATATTTACAACGAGTTCATATGGCTATAGAGATTCACAAAAAGCCCGATTAATCAGATCTATTGAGGAATCCAAAGTATCCCATTCCGACTTACGAAATATTTTCTTTAAAACAAATCTTGAATCTGATCCATCATTTGTAAAGTCGGATTCATATTTTGTCAATCTGATTGATTCTATTAATTCAATTCCTAAATCATTATTCCGCAAAAAAGACAACGATATTGTATATATTCCCAATAATAGCATCCTTAATGTAATTACAGAGGATTTAAAACCACAGGGAGGAACAATTGCACCAAAATCCGTTCATGGTATGTGGGGATTCGTGAATAGCGCTGATGAATGGATAATTCCAGCAATGTATGACTATACGGAGTTAAGAAAAAATAGCGGATATAATTCGTTGCGCAGAGATTACATTTCCACCCTTCACTATGTTCATGGAAGAGAAGGATGGGGTGCAATTGACTCGATTGGAAATACGTTCATAAGACCAACTTATGATTCTATACAACCTTTGAGTGCCTATGCTACAAAAAGGTATTATTTTCTTGTTACAAAGGAAGGAAACCATGGGATAATAAATGAAGAAGGGAAAGTTACTTTACCAGCTAATGAATTTAGACGTAATATAAAATTCTTCCCTGAAATTAATCGTATGCTTTATTCTAATAAGATGGGAGAAGGCATAATAGCGGACTCTATTGGACAATTTATATGTGCGATTGATAGGGTTATCCAATGGGAGGAATTATCGCCTATGTCAATTAATGAGAAGGCAATTAAAACCGGCAATTGGGGATTTATCGGCGCAGTAGATTGGCATGGGAACGAAATTGTCCCTCATATTTATGATTTTATATATATGGATGATGAATTCATAACTGTTAGGACAAAAGACGGGTATGAGGGTGCTTACTCGTATATGGGAGATAATATTATACCTGTACGATTTAAAAACCATGCGATCTCATCTATTGGAATGTTGATCAGCGTTGAGCAGGACAATTCATATGACGTGCAAGTATTTGACTTGAATGGCAATCCAGTCATATATGACAACAAGCATCTAATTGTCCACAGATATGGAAGGAAGAACTGGTCCGAAAATTTCTTCGCGCTTCAGGCTGATGATGGTTATATATTGTGTTTTGATAAAGGTTTGAGGTTATCAAGGTACAAATACACGGCGGTCGAATGGTTGGGCGAAACAAAAGAAGTAGTAACAAAAAGATTCGATGAAAATGGTATATTAGTAGTTGAGAAATATGACGAAAACGGAAATGTCAAATACCCCAAATAGATATGGATAAAAAAATATCAAGGAGAGAGGCTTTAAAACGAATCGGATTAAGTGCAATTGCAATTGTCACTCCTTTTGTTGTATCTTCATCAATTGTCAAAACAGATAGTATGGACAAGCAAAAGGGACATAACAACCATAACAATGAAGGATCGAATAGAAGTTACAGTAGCTACGGTAGTTATCAAAACTATTATAATTACCAAAATTATATAAACTATAGCAGATATTTCAATTATATCAATTACACAAGCTATTGTAGCTTATATGATCCATATCCTGATAATTGAGAATTACAGGTTGTAATCGAATATATGGACAGTGTATCCCGTGAACGCTCGTATGTTCTCGTTATGTAAATGAAAATGGGATAAGGACGATAAGACAAAAACTATTATAAAAATATGAATGGAAAAAGATGATGTGTCTATGGACCTCTACAAATTATAATGAACAAAGATAAACCTCAATCAACCGTTTACGGACCGCCGCCAGTCAGAAGAGGATGTACAAAGCGGCTGTTAGTGTTTATAATTCTGACCGCAATCTGTGGCATAATCATTATGTTGCTAAAATGAGTAATAAGGTCTCACCATATCAACGTCTCATGCTCGAAATCGGTAGAAGAAGGTTGACTGGAAGAAAGAGACGGCATACACTTCAACAGTTGTTTTGGGAATGCACCCTTCGGTGTAATCTGAATTGCCGACACTGTGGAAGCGACTGCCGGGTAGATGCGTCTTTTTCGGATATGACGCTTCTGGAATTTCTATCTGTTCTTGACGAGGTGTCAAAAGTTGCATATCCACCGAATACACTTATTATCACCACTGGAGGAGAGCCATTAGTGCGTCAGGATATTGTTGAATGTGGCCGACAGATTACTAAACGCGGATATATGTGGGGTATGGTCAGTAATGGGTTGTTGCTGACTGAACATAAACTTCATGATTTGATTGATGCCGGCTTACGAACTATTGCCATAAGTCTCGATAGTTTTGCTGAAGAGCATAACTGGATGAGAGGAAACTCTCTAAGTTTTGATAGAGCGGTTAATGCGATTAAGTATCTAACAAAATGTAATATCACGTGGGATGTTATTACATATGTCAACCAACGCAATTTTTATCAATTAGAAAAGTTTCGTGATTTTCTAATAGATATTGGCGTAAGATATTGGCGTATTTTTACAATCTTTCCGAGCGGTAGAGCCAAGGAGAATAGCGAGATGCAATTATCTCCTGAAAACTATAAGAGTCTTATGGATTTTATCGTTGAAGAAAGAAAGCGCGGCAAGATTAGTTTGAGTCATAGTTGCGAAGGATTTCTAGGCAAATATGAAAATAAGGTTCGCGACTATCAATATTTTTGTCAAGCTGGTATCAATGTGGCATCTATTTTAGCCGATGGCTCTATTTCTGGTTGTCTCAGTATAAGAGGTGAATATCATCAAGGTAACATTCAAACACATAAATTCTCCGAAGTATGGATGAATGGATTCAATGAATACAGAGATCGTCAATGGATGAAGAAAGGAGAATGTGCAGAATGTTCTTTTTGGAAATTTTGTGAGGGTAATGGGATGCATCTAAGAGAATCCGATGGAAGCTTAATCCTGTGTAATCTTAAACAATTGCATTCAGCGCATGATTGATTATTGTTTGGCTTTCGTCCAAATCTCTACGTAAGAGTTACTTAATTAAAATGCAAATTTATTCAAAACCCTTGAAATAAAAATATTGGGACATATAAGTCTTCCAAACATTTATCATGGCACATTTAGTTTGTTTGGCTATCGAACCAAATGTGCCTATTTTCTTGTATTGTCCCATAAAGTGCCTTATGTGTCAGTCGACATATTGTTACATTTGTAACATGATTCAAAAAATACTATTATAAGTAATTGTATATGGAGGATAGAAATAGGATAAAATTAAGGGAAGTAATGGTTTGGTTGAAAGAACAACTGTCTCATCCTAGGACTCTCTTCAAACGAAAAAGTTGGGGTGTGTTCTCAGAGTTTTCCCATATCAGGCGCAGTGACAGACGCCCTAAAATTGCTTCATCCACCAAGGAGAAGGCTTTGGAGGTGGCAAAGTCTATGGAAGAGAAGTATGGCGGGACATATTCTATCTATAAGTGTCTATATTGTAATGGATGGCATGTGGCGAAGGAAACAAGTCTGAATTCAACACCTACCACGAGTTCTTACTCTGCAGAAATTACGGTAAGCAAGGAGTTAGACATTGAAAGAATAATAAAGACTAATATTCCTGACATTGCGCCTATTTATGGTGGAGTAAGAGGGAGGACAATGTCGTCTATACATCAGGGTTATGCATGGCCAATAATAAAAGCTGCAGGCATACGCACTGTCATCGATCTAAGGGAGGATGGTGTATATTCCAGACTTAATGATTTGTGCAAGGAATGCGGTATTAAGTATTTCTACTATCCTATCGACAAAAAATGCAATAACATTGAGAGTATGGTAAGACTTTTTCCGGAATTTTGCAGACTTATTGATGAGGGTAATTTTTATATAGCCTGTGCAATGGGTCTTCACCGAACTGACATTGCCTTGTGTCTGTATTGGGTATTCTATGCAGCCGACAAGGGTATAGTTCCACCTGCTATAAGGGGTTATAGAAAAGATCAAGGCCACACTACAGAGATTATTATGCGAGTTCTGAACATTTTTTATAAGTATGTCACTGAGACTACCGGAACTCCTCCAATATCTCAAGAGAAATTTAAAGAGAGAAAGAACATTATTGATAATCGAAGTAAACTTTAAACAATATGGATACGAATAAATTACAAGATAAATGCCGTGGCTCACTCGTTGGAAGTGCTATTAGATTTGCTCAGGGATTGGGAGATAATTGAGAATGGTCTTAGAGGGGGATGGGTAGCGGAAGAGACCTTGTCTATTACCATCTTTTCCGTAATCCGTCATATCGATGACTTCAAGGGTTGTATGATATGTGCAGTTAATCATGGAGGAGATAGTGACTCTACACGAGCTGTTGCCGGAAATATCATCGGTGTAATACTTGGGTACGATGCTATACATGAAGATTTTACCAAGTCTCTTCAGCTACTCGATCTGATTGTTGGAATGGCTGATAAGTTGGTGAGATAAAAAAATTCAAGAAGTGGGTAACTTATCTTACATTAATTTCATAAAGAGCAAATAACAAACTTAAATTGTGCCTGACGCATATAACAACTTTAAATCTTTTGATGTATGACAACGCTGAAACATATCTTCATTATTGTTATAATTTTTTCTTCTTTGACTTCTTTGGCGGATAAAAGGATGACAGTCGAGAATGTTGACACAGGGGAGTCTTTTGAAGTATCAGTTCCAGACGGTCTGAAAATTACACATTATAATGCCAATTGGCTTGACTCTGTTCCATATCTTATTGATAATGCGAGATGGCATGAGTCATGGGCTTATAAAGCTCTTGCGGAGTGCTACCGTTATGGTAAAGGGGGTCTGAAGAAAAGCATTTTTAATGCAATAGTATGCTATGAAGTGGGTGGTCTGTCTCCTGCCGAAATTGCACAGGCAGCCTACGATGCTAATCCATTTGATGAAATGGGACTACTCGACCATATTATGGAAAACATTGATAAGAAGAGAATCTCAGACGAGGAATTAATTGGAATAATTGATGATATTCCAGAGCCAAAACCAAAGTGGGCTACCTTAATTAAAAATACCTTATCTACCGATATTGCTGAAAGAACTGCGTTCATAGAAGCAAATATGTCTCAGGAAATGACGAGTGATGAACTTCTTGTTTGTTTCTTTTTTCTTTCCTTGCAAGGAGATGAGTCAATCCTCGATTCGCATGCAAGTATTAAAGATGAATACCGCAAAGTAATCAAATTGTTAGGAGATAATATGCCCATACTATATGATATCTTTGGTGAAAAACTATGGCGAAAACACAAGGAGGATTTAGAGAACAGTGAGAAATACATTGAATTTGCATTAGAATGTATGCATCTTTCCGATCAAGCCGGTTTCTTGTCTAATACTAACATAAGAAACATCTTGTCTTATTATAAAGAATATGGAAAAGAAAGCATACCAATGTTTTCAGAAGAAGATCTTGACCGGTTCAATCAGCTCTGCCCAGATAAATATTCTGATGATATGGATTCATCAGTTGTTGAAGAAGAAGTAATAGTCGAGATGGATGAATGTCCAGTTGAGTTAATTGAGGATTAAAAGCCTAAGTTACATAAAACATTTTATATTCATGAATTGTATGATCAATAATATATTCACACGATGTAGTGACAAGATTGAGTTGTCTTATTATGTCAATTGGCTGTTGGAGAGGGAACAAATCATGAATTGTCGTTTTCCTGAAAGAATAACTCCTCGACCTAAAGGTCGGATCGCCATAGCACGTGATTTTGGATTGGTATTGAACGATGATGGGCACTTGACCTTGTTAGACAGCAAAGGCTATATAAGACATATTAATACAGGAAACCGACGGATTCAAAAAATTGCTGCCGCTTATGCCAGTTATATGGGATTGACAGAATATGGAGACATCTTAACCTCTGGGAAAGCTCAAGAATTTGATCGCCACAATGAAATCGAATCTCTAATTGGTGTCGCTGATATTACAGCATGCGAAGGTCATACCGCTGTGATTTTTAGGGATGGAGCGGTAAAGATCTTTGATGAGCCTGGTGGCTGGGAATTTACACCCAATCATGATCGGGTTGTTAAAGACTGGCATGATATCAAACAGGTAGCCGTGGGTTACTCCAACATAATGGGGCTAACTCAAGACGGACATGTTTTATATCATAGTGATGACGGCTATACTGATTGTCATTTTTACGATGATATTAATGATGCAGTTCAAGTGGATTGCTATAGTCATTATTACGGAACAGATAGCTCCATGGTATTGAGATCCGATGGTAGTGTCTTGTCTGATACGTTCGAAGGAGTTGAAAAATGGAGGGATATCGTTCAGATTTCGGTAGGTGCCGATATTGCTGTAGGATTAAGGAAAGATGGCAGACTTGAAGTTGAAGACAAAAGAGGCAACCGTTTAAAGATTAAAGAATGGCAAGATATCGTATCAATAGAATGTAAATTTTTCGGTGTAATAGGAATAATCAAATCCGGCAAAGTTTTATCCTTGTTTGTATAAGAATAATAACTCTGAAGATATTGTTAATGTGTAAAGGAAAAGAGAAATATTCGTGGTCTTCTATCTTCGAAGAGACGAAGAGTCTGTATCCGTCTGAAGGCGTCATTCTGGTGAAATCGAAACGTAAGTTTAATGATCCTTTTACTCCAAGAACTATAGCAGGTATGACGCACATGTATGCTCGATATGAGCCGAAGACAGATTCAGTGGAATTGTGGGCTTATTCCGGCAAATCAGAAGACATTATCGATGCTGATGACGGAGATTGGGGTCTATGGTCTATGAGAGAGAAGATTGTAAGTAGAAGAAACAAAAACGGAGAATGGATAGAGGAGTTGAATTGCTATTGGATACCAGAATAATTATAAAATCTTTAGTAATTACAACGATGAGGAGCTGAATGATTTCTATGACAGCTATTCTGAGGAGATGGACGAAAATAAAGAAATAATTGGGCTGAAACAGAGGATGGAATAATAGAATATTATGATGAAAACGGTAAAAATAAAATCAGCGGAATGGAAAAGATAACTAATAATCGGATAGTGGGATGATTATGGCGGTATGGTAGCCGTCGGATTTGGTTGTGGAGGCGGAACAAAAGAGAAGAATGATGAGATGGTATGGGAAATACCTGATACGGTGTATAGACCTTGGAATGAGGTGAATCAAGTATAGGATATTGCGCTATGTCTGACTGTGAAAAATTGGAGAATGTGGAGTTTGCTAAAGAATCACAATTGCTGATGATTGAGGATTTTGCTTTTATGAATTGCCAGAGTCTTAAGGAATTTGAGATACCGGCTAGTGTGAGAAGAATCCCGATGGCACCATGGCGCAACTGCAAGGCTCTCCCCTATCTAAAGGTTGCAGAAGGAATAGGGAGTATAAGGTTGAGAATGGTGTGTTGTATACCATTTCGGGGCGTCAGCTTGTACAATATCCTACAGGAAAGCGGGATAAGGAGTAGCAGATTGAATTCGGAACAATGGAGATTGACAATTCTGCTTTCTATGGGAATGAGTTTCTGGAAAAGGTTGAACTGCCAAATTCGCTTGAAAGAATCCAGCATTTAGGATTTGCTGAATGCGCAAGTCTTAAGGATGTGGATTTTAATGTGGATTTGAAATGGATTGGGAATTCTGCTTTTCAAGGATGTAAGAGTCTGAAAGAGGTAAGATTGAGTGGGAATACGATGTATACTCGGGGTAAGGATTATGAGTATGATACTTTTCCGGAATGGGTTAAGGTGAGGGATTGAGTTTTAGGGGATGGGGATGGGGTTTTAGGAGGTTAGTTATAGAGGTTATTGGCGGATATGTAGGTGGCGACGGGAGGTGGTAGGAAGGGAAGGGTGGCAGAGATATTTTGGCGGATTTGGGTGGAGGAGATGGGCATTTGGGGGGCATCTGCTAAGAATTGAGAATTGAGACTTGCTTTAGCTTGGGCGAAGCCAATTGAGAATTGAGAATTGTTTTTAAGTTGAGATTTTAACTGCTCGCCGGGGCGGGGATAGACGATTATGCCGAATTCGGAAAGGATTTCTTCGGGGTTGCGCCAGCGAGAGAAGGATGCCCAGTTGTCGCCTCCTATGATAAGGCGAAAGTCGTTGTTTGGATAGGCTTTCTTTAGCTCGGTGAGGGTTTTGTAGGTGTAGGATGGGATGGGAAGGTTGAATTCAAAGTCGCTGACGCGTATACCTGGGATTCCCTCGACTGCCAGTCGTGCCATTTCAAGGCGTTGCTCATTGGTGGCAACATAGCCTTGAGGCTTAAGGGGGTTGAGGGGTGAGACCATTAACCAGACTTCGTCTAAGTCGGTATGGTCTAATACGTATTTTGCCAGGTTTACGTGGCCTTCGTGGATTGGATCGAAGCTACCACCGAAGATGCCGATTTTCATTTTTTCTTTTTTACGGAGAAGCCGAAGTGACCGAGGAGGTCGCCGAGGGCGAAGTACTGGCCATGGCTGTAGACGAGCATGCCGGCTTTCTCTAATTCGAGTTTGCCAGTTGCTTCATTGATAAAGCGGGAGTCGGCACGGACGTTGAGAACATCGGCGATAAACATGTCGTGGCTGCCAAGGTGAGTTACACTCTTGACACGACATTCGATGCTAAGGGGTGACTCTTCAATTGTAGGGGATTTTACCATCTCGCCCGGAAGTGGATGCAATCCGGTTTCTTTCCACTTGTCGTAATCACGACCTGAGCGGACTCCTGCCCAGTCGGTAGCACGCGCCATGTCGACAGTGGTAAGATTGAGGGTAAATTCCATATTTTTCATAAGAAGCGCATGGGAATAACGCTCGGGACGAACTGATATATAACACATAGCGGGGTCGGAACAAATAGTTCCAACCCACGCTACAGTTATCATATTCCATTCTTCCGGAGTGGAGCCACAAGTGGCGAGCACTGCAGGAAGAGGATAAATCATAGTCCCTGGTCGCCAGGAAATCTTCATTTCAATGAAAATTATAAATGATCTATGATCAATTTTTAGACATTGAGGTCTTTGAGAACCTGATCGATATGGGCATCTGCCTTCTTCACTACTTCTTCATACTGATCCTTGTCGGCGAGGTCTTCGCGAACTTCTACATAGAACTTAATCTTAGGCTCTGTGCCTGAAGGACGGATAGATACCTTGTCGCCAGCTTCAGTGAAGAACTGGAGCACATTGCTTGTAGTCGGGAAGTCCATCTTAGTTACCTCGCCAGTCTTGAGGTTCTTGCAGTTGAGGTCAAGGTAATCCTTCACCATCACTACGTCGCTGCCTGCGAGCTGCTTTGGAGGATTCTCGCGGAAGTTCTTCATCATCGCTACGATCTCTTCAGCACCGCTCTTGCCCGGGCGAACAACGCTCACTCCACGCTCGCGGCTGAAACCGATTTCGAAATAGATCTGCTTGAGGAGCTCGTAAAGGTCCATGCCCTTGTCGGCTGCCCATGCTGCGATCTCGCACATGAGAGGCACTGCAGAGATAGAGTCCTTATCGCGAACGAATGTCTCAGCGAGGAAGCCGTAGCTCTCTTCGCCACCACCGATGTAGCGGCCTGTGCCTTCCTGCTCACGCATTACGTTGGCAATCCACTTGAAGCCGGTGAATACGT
>CAZGGB010000081.1:0-14139 GCA_964525115.1 uncultured Sangeribacter sp.
GTGAATACTCCTAACTTCGTGGCTTGCCACGTTCAGGCTTACCTTCACATGTACGACGTGCTCCGTGGCCTTCAGGATGGCGGCACATTCCTTCTCAATACAATCTGGGAAGGCGACGAACTCGCTGCTAACCTCCCCAACAAGGTGAAGCGTTACCTCGCTAAGCACAATATCTCCCTCTATTATATCAACGCTTCTAAGATCGCTCAGGAAATTGGTCTTGGCAACCGTACCAATACTATCCTCCAGTCTGCATTCTTCCGCATCACTGAGGTTATACCCGTTGATCTCGCAGTAGAACAGATGAAGAAGTTCATCAAAAAGAGCTACGGCAAGAAGGGCGACAACATTGTCAACATGAACTATGCTGCTGTTGACCGTGGTGGCGAATACAAGAAGCTCGACGTGGATCCAGCATGGGCAGAACTTCCAGAAGAGGCACCTGTTAAGGTCAATGAGCCTGAGTTTATCACTAACGTGGTTAAGCCAATCAACGCTCAAGATGGCGACCTTCTCCCCGTAAGCACTTTCGTAGGTCGCGAAGATGGCACTTGGGAGCAAGGCACTGCTGCTTATGAGAAGCGTGGTGTTGCAGCTTTCGTTCCTGAATGGAATCCTGAAAACTGTATCCAGTGTAACATCTGTTCTTACGTTTGTCCTCACGCTGCAATCCGTCCGTTCCTCCTCAATGCAGAGGAAATGGCAAATGCTCCTTTCGGCGAGGATCATACTCTTCCTGCTATCGGCAAGGGTCTCGAAGGTCTCCGTTTCGTTCAGCAGGTCGACGTTCTTGACTGTCTTGGCTGTGGCAACTGTGCTGATGTCTGCCCGGGTAAGAAGGGCGTGAAGGCTCTTGAAATGAAGCACTTCGAGACTCAGGAAGGTCAGGCTAAGAACTGGGAATACTGCGAAGATCACGTAAGCAACAAGGCTGATCTCGTCAACATCATGCAGAATGTGAAGATGAGCCAGTATGCTAAGCCTCTCTTCGAGTTCTCAGGTGCTTGCGCAGGCTGTGGCGAGACTCCATATGTGAAGGCTATCACTCAGCTCTTCGGCGACCATGAGATCGTAGCAAATGCTACTGGTTGTTCTTCTATCTACTCAGGTTCAGTTCCGTCTACTCCTTATACTACTAATGCTGAAGGTCAGGGTCCCGCTTGGGCAAACTCCCTCTTCGAAGACTTCTGCGAATTCGGTCTTGGTATGTATATTGCATATGAGAAGATGCGTGATCGTCTTGTAGACACTTGCAAGAAGATCCAGACTTGCGATTGCTGCAGCGACGAGATCAAGGCAGCTGCTGCAAAATGGATGGAAGTTCGTGAAGATGCAAAGGAATCCCGCAAAGCAGGTAAGGCTCTCGTAGAGGCTTGCAGCAAGTGCGATTGCGATCTCTGCAACATCATCCGCAACAATCAGAAGTTCCTTTCTAAGCGCAGCCAGTGGATCATCGGTGGCGACGGTGCTTCTTATGATATCGGTTACGGTGGTCTTGACCATGTGATTGCTTCTGGTAAGAATGTCAATATCCTCGTTCTTGACACTGAGGTTTATTCTAACACTGGTGGTCAGAGCTCTAAGTCTACTCCTATCGGTGCGATAGCTAAGTTTGCAGCAGCAGGCAAGCGTATCCGCAAGAAAGATCTCGGTCTGATGGCTACAACTTACGGTTATGTATATGTGGCTCAGATTGCTATGGGAGCTAACAATGCTCAGACTCTTCAGGCACTCCGCGAGGCTGAGGCTTATGATGGTCCATCTCTCATCATTGCTTATGCTCCATGTATTAACCATGGTCTTAAGGCAGGTATGGGTAAGAGCCAGAAAGAAGAGAAGCTCGCTGTTGACTGTGGTTACTGGCATCTCTGGCGCTACAATCCTGCTCTTGAAGAAGAAGGAAAGAATCCGTTCAGCCTCGACAGCAAGGCTCCGGATTGGAGCAAGTTCCAGGACTTCCTCGCAGGTGAGGTTCGCTTCGCTTCTGTGAAGAAGATGTGTCCGGATGCAGCTGAAGAACTCTTCAAAGCTTGTGAAGACAATGCTCGTTGGCGCTACAACAACTACGTTCGTCTTTCTCAGCAGGACTTGGGCAAAGATCCCGAACTGACTGAAGAAGAAATCAAGCTCCGTAAAAACGACTAAAAGTCGATCCTGTATATAACGAAAGCCCACGGTTTTTAATCGTGGGCTTTAAAATTTATTTATTATGAATGAAGGAGTATCTGATTTTATAATAGCAATCAGCATTGCTCTCGCAACGCTGATTGGGAAAATCTATTTTAAGAAGTTGAAATGGGGCTGGCAATTGCTAATCATATTAGTATTATCAGTCGCGATCTCAATTGTAGGTCATATAATAGTAAAAGCTTGCTTGAATTAAAGCAGTGTAAGTTTGCGTCGGTTTCCCTTTATTTTCTTTGGCTCCAACTCCTTGATTAGCTTGCGGGCTTTGTCGGATGGAACGGCTACGAGTGCGTGATGGTCTGAGAGAGCGATGGGGCCTACCTCTGAGGCTTCGAGACCTCCTTCTTTGCATAGAAAACCTACAATGTCGCCTTTTGAGAGTTTTTCCTTACGGCCCGCACTTATGCGGATAGTAGCTTTGTTGCTTTTTAAAGCTGATGTGGCATTCGGATCAGGGCGGTAGGTGCCGTCTGTCTCTATAAATGGCTTGAGTTCCTCATCCGGTCCAGTCAGGACATAAATATCACCTGATGCATCGACACGTGCTGTACGCCCATTACGATGAGTATATGTCTCCAGGGTAAGTGGCTGATGATAATGAACAATATTGCTGACTCCACGGATGTCAAGACCACGCGCAGCCAGGTCGGTTGCAATCAAAATGGGTGCGCTGCCATTATTGAACATTGAGATTGCATCTTCCCTTTGGAACTGATCAAGTTCTCCGTGATAGAGAGCGCAAGCCACCTTATTATTCTTTAGAAAATCTGCTACCCGAACTGCGCTCTCGCGATGGTTGACAAATATTATTGTCCTTTCAGGAATGTCTTCCTTAGAAATACTTCTAAGAAGCTTAAGCAATGATTCGAGCTTGTCTTTTTCGGTGTCAACTTGATATATCTTCATTCTATCTCTTACCGCTCCCGCATTCTCAGAAAAATCTATCTCAAGAGGATTTTCAAGTTTGATGAAGGCTGGAAGGGTGGTGCTGGCAGTCGCAGATGTAAGGATAATGCGGCTAACATTTTTAAGTCTATTGAAGATCTTTCGCATATCATCCTCAAATCCTAATTCAAGCGACTTGTCATATTCGTCGAGAATAAGTATTCGAGTAGGGGTGGGGTCAACATTTCCGCGCTTCAGATGGTCGAGAAGACGTCCCGGTGTGGCTACAATTATATCAGGTGTGACACTGAGGGTATTTACTTCATCCTCTACATTATGACCGCCATAAAGAGCAGTCACCTTAAAACCGGAAGCAAGTTCTCTTACTACCCCTGCTATCTGGATTACTAATTCACGTGACGGTGCAATAATAATAGCCTGCACTCGGCCTGTGGGTGGATTAAGCCATTTCAACATAGGAAGAGTGAATGCAACAGTCTTGCCAGATCCCGTTGGGGCCACTAATATTATTTCTTTCGATTCAGAAGCTGCTGCCATAGCTCGCTTCTGCATTTCATTTATTTCATCAATGCCGAGCTTTTTGATATTCGGCAGGAATTCTTTTTCTCTCATAGTTATTTCTATTAATTCTATCTACTATAACAATTATTGCAATTTATCGTTGAGTTTATAGCAGACATGTCAGACAAGTAAATAAAAAAGGCTTTCGATTTCTCGAAAGCCTTGAGGGTGGCGGGAGCAGGACTCGAACCTGCGACCTTTGGGTTATGAGCCCAACGAGCTACCACTGCTCCATCCCGCGGTGTGATTGCGAATACAAAATTACAACATTTTTGACCTTATGTCAAGAGTTTTTGTGTTAAATTTTGTTAATGGTTATTTAAAATATTAATAAAGCATTAATTATTAATGCTTTATTAATATTATTATGGATGATAATTTATCGTTTGATGGTAAACGCCGCACAAGAGTATCCTCCTCCAAACACCATAAGTGACACAATGTCTCCTTTCTTAAGGTCATCCTGGTGCTGAGCCAGAACGAGGGGAGCACTCGCACTTCCGGTGTTGCCCAGTTCCTGAATGTTGTTGAGGAATTTCTCCATTGGCATGCCCATCATTCGGGCAAGCTGCTTCACAATCCGCATGTTTGCCTGATGAGTGATGAAATATGCGTGATCTTCTCTTTTTATACCACAGTTTTCAAGGTTTTTATCAAGAGCATATTCCATGTATTTCACAGCATTCATAAACACATCCCTTCCATCGGGCATGCTTATACCTTCCTCCTTCGGACGGAGCCTAACACCGTCAGGACCTTTGCCGATTTGTCCAAGTCCCTCAGTAAATACAGAGATTACCTCAATATCATTTTCTGATTCCTGATCTTTACTCAAAAAATATGCAACGGCTGCATCGCCCCATAGATGTCCGGCTTTGGGGTCTGAGTCTGTAGAAAAATATGAGTTCTGTTCGCTACAGATTAGAAGAGCTCGAGTTGCTTTTCCTATAGCGAAATATCCTTCAATAATCTCAAGACCATTGACAAATGAGCTGCAAGCGGAAGAAGCATATAACACTTTCGCACGTTCGATGTCATACTTACGCTGAACTCTATGAGCAGCCGTTCCAACAGTGTCGAAAGCACAATAGTGTGCAGCCACAATAAGGTCGACATCTTTAATAGAATAGGGGAGACGTGGCAGAGCATTCTCAACTGCCTCGAATGCCATAGTGTCTACATTCTCTTCTTCCGAACATCTACTTCTGGTCTCGATGCCGGTGCGCTGCACTATCCAGTCGGCTTCAAGACCATTGATGTTCTTGAAATATTCGTTTGATACTCTCGTGGAGGGTATGTAATGGCCTATAGCATTGATATACATGGACTGTCTTAATTTGGGGTTAAATGAATACTGATGAAACGTGTTTAGTTAAGCGAAAATTTTATCTTACCGTTTTAATAATCCTGACAATAACATTGATACAAACGATCTTGAGAGTTGGTCTTTGTCAACACCGATTTCAGACAGATCATCTCTGATGTATGGGACATCAAGTCCTTGAATAGTCTTTGTTATAATTAAAGCGGTACGTGGAATATCATCAATTTCAAATATTCCTTCACTCACTCCTTCTGAAAGAATTTGCTGAAGAAGTATTGTTTCTTTTCGGCTTACAATCCTTCGTGCCCTGTCTACTTTCCTAACGTCGCGGAAGAACCATGCTCGTAGAGATCCATTGCGGGAAACAACCTCTTTCATGGTTTCGAAATGCGCATCGATGTATTCAATAAGTTTCTCGTCTGCGGGTACTGCCTTTGCTACAATAGTGCGCAGTTGCGAAAGTGCAATATCCGTTTCCTGCTCAATTACGGCATTATAGATGTCGCGTTTACTTTTGAAATAGGTGTAGATAGTGCGACGTCCCTTATCGGAAGCTGATGCGATATCATTCATGGTTGTATTCTCGACACCTTTCCTTGCAAAAAGCTGTCGGGCTACTTCTATGAATTTTTCTCTTGTCTTAAGTCCCACGCGTGAGTTAAATTTTGGGTTGAAGAATCGTTAATTGCACACAATTTCTTTTATGTGCAAAATTAATCAAAAAAAAGACTAACTCCAAATTAATTTTTAATAATCGGAAGCATTTCGGGTAGAGGATCGGTTTCTACTGCTATTTTTTCCTTAGACACAGGATGAATGAACTCGATTTTTTTAGCAAGAAGGGAGATTCCACCTCCAGGGTTCGAACGCCGTGCCCCATATTTCAGATCCCCCTTTATGGGTGTGCCGGTTGAAGAAAGTTGCGCTCTTATCTGATGTTTTCTGCCAGTCAGAAGTTCTACTTCCAAAAGAGAATATCTTTCTCCTTCGGCTATTACCCGATATTTCAGCTTGGAGAGTTTTGCATCAGAAGTATCCTTATCCACTACTCTTGTCTTATTTAGCCTGCCATCCGACTGAAGCCACGATTCGATCACTCCCTCTTTATCCTTCCTTTTCCCTTCTACAAGTGCCCAATAAGTTTTATGAATTTCTCCTTTTTTGAGCATGTCGTTGAGTCTTGATAATGCCTTAGAAGTCTTTGCAAAAACCACAAGTCCAGCCACCGGACGGTCTATTCGATGCACCACCCCGCAGAATACATTGCCGGGTTTTTTGTATTTTTCTTTAAGGTATTGTTTTATGATTTCTGAGAGTGGAGTGTCTCCGGTCTTATCTCCTTGTACAATTTCTCCGGCTTCCTTCCTTACTATTATGATATGGTTGTCTTCGTAGACTGGTGTCATGATTTGCATTTTAATAGAATATCCTCAGCTATTCTGAAATCTCCTGGATATGTTACCTTAATATTGGTGGGTTCCCCATCATAGATATGTATTTTGTGTCCTGCCCACTCTGCAACACTGGCATCATCTGTAAAGAGTGTATTCTTCGCATCTTCAGCCTTTGCATAGGCATCTTTAAGCAGATTCAGATCGAATACTTGTGGAGTTTGGACAGCGAAAAATCTTGATCTGTCTACACTTTTATTGTCATCATAAGTCCCCTCCCTGAGAGAATCAGACATTTGCATGCCGGGAATCACAGCGCCATGTTGGAGCGCTTTTTCCCATCCATTGCTGATGAGTCGGTGAGAGGCAAGCGGACGAGCTGCGTCGTGAACAGCTATGAGTCCAGTCTCACCGTTTGGAATCAACGCAAGTCCAGCGGCAACAGAGTCTTTACGGGTGGCTCCTCCTGCTGTCAATGTGTGAGAAGGGCAGTCTTTTCCAGCCAATTCTTTCCAATAGTCTATAAAATCTGCATGCATCACCACGATCAACTTCGTAGCTTCGTCTTCTTCATGGAATGCTTTCAGTGTCCACCAGAGCATTGGATGCCCTCCGATGTCATGAAACTGCTTAGGAAGAGAATCGCCGGAGCGGCTTCCTACCCCTCCGGCGACTATGATAGCATATTTTGAATACATAATTACATGTTCATGCCGCCGTCTACCTGAATCACTTGACCTGTGACATAGCTCGACATATCGCTGGCAAGGAAGAGAGCAACGTTTGCAATGTCTTCTACTTGACCACCACGACGGAGCGGAATTTTCTTGCACCAGTCAGCTCGAACTTCTTCAGGGAGAGCCGCTGTCATGGCTGTCTCAATGAAGCCCGGAGCAATAGCATTGGCGCGTATGCCACGGCTTCCCACTTCCTGTGCGATGCTCTTTGCAAGAGCAATAAGGCCAGCCTTTGAAGCTGCGTAGTTTGCTTGGCCTGCATTGCCATGGACGCCTACTACTGATGCCATGTTGATGATGGAGCCATTGCGCTGACGCATCATGATAGGAAGAACTGCATGTATGAAATTGAATGCTGATTTGAGGTTGACTGCAATCACAGCATCCCACTGAGCTTCGCTCATACGCATCATCAAGCCATCTTTTGTGATGCCAGCATTGTTTACAAGGATATCAATTGATCCAAAATCTTCTTTTATCTTCTTTACTACCTCTTCGGTCTGAGCGAAGTCTGCTGCGTTTGATGCATATCCTTTTGCCTTAACGCCAAGAGCGAGGAGTTCATCTTCTGTCTGTTTGCCGTTTTCATCGATTACGAGGTCGGTGAAAGCTACGTTTGCGCCTTCGGCTGCAAACCTAAGGGCGAGTGCCTTGCCGATGCCGCGAGCAGCGCCGGTCACGATGGCTGTCTTTCCTGCTAATAGATTCATGATTCTATAGTTTTGTTATTGGTGTTATCATTCAGGTAGGGACGCATGTTTCGTGAGTCCGAATGTTTTCCGACTGCAAATTTAATCAAAATTCCTGACATACACAAACCTAATTTCAGACAGGGTCAACGTCATAGTGAATTTGAGATGTTTTGATCTGAGGTGTCGGGGCAAGCCGTTCATATACCTGACGCAATAAAGCCTTAACTTTTTTCATAGAGGCTACTGATTCCACTTTAAGCATTATCTGCTGGATATACCACGTGTTAACTCGCGACACAAATGGGCGCTCCGGCCCAAGGACTCTATTCCCAAATACTTCTCTCAAAGCCATAGCAAGCATCACAGCAGCTGCGTCGCATACAGCCGCATCCTTATTTCGCACAAATACATTGATTATCTTAGTAAAGGGAGGATAAGAATATTTCTGCCTTTCTTCAAGTTCTTCTTTATAATAGGATAGATAATCGTGATTCTTCACATGCTCAAGCACTCGTTCGTCAGCCTTTGTAGTTTGTATAAGCACTTTCCCTGGCTCTTGTCGCCGTCCGGCACGTCCTGCTACCTGCTCAAGCATGTTGAATGCCCTCTCATTGCTCCTAAAGTCTGGGAAATTAAGAAGGGTATCTGCATTTAATACTCCTACTATCTTCACCTTGTCAAAATCAAGACCTTTAGAGACCATTTGAGTGCCTACGAGAATATCTGTGTGATGCTCGGCAAATTCTTCTATCAGTTCCTGATAAGCAAGCTTGTTGCGAGTTGTATCCAAATCCATTCGAGATACTTTTTTATCAGGAAATTCTTCCTGAACCTCCTCTGCAATTCGTTCCGTGCCATAGCCATATTTCTCAAGAGTGTTTTCTTCACAAGCCGGGCATAGGTCTGGAAGAGTCTGTGTATATCCGCAATAGTGACATCTAAGCAGCTTGCTTCCTTTATGATAGACAAGACTGACATCACAATTGCTGCATTTAGGACTCCATCCACATGTATGACACACTACTACCGGTGCAAATCCACGTCGGTTTTGGAACATGATAGCTTGCCAACCATCATCAAGCATCTCTTTAGTCTGGCGTCGCAATGGTCCGGACAGAATACCTTTGACATCTTTCTGCTTGCGCATCTTCCGCATGTCGACAATCTCAACTTCAGGAAGCGAGGAGCCTTCATAACGCTCTGTCAAAGTCACCAGACCAAATTTACCATTTTGAGCTTTCCAATAAGTCTCAATTGATGGAGTTGCAGAGCCAAAAAGAGTCCTCGCTCCATGCATCGAGGCAAGAACTGTAGCAGCATCTCGTGCATTATATCGAGGTGCTGGATCATATTGCTTGTATGATGACTCATGCTCCTCATCCACAACAACAAGTCCAAGCCTTGCAAATGGAAGAAAAACTGAACTTCTCACTCCGAGCACAACCATCGGTTCGTTGGAAGTTAGAAGTCTATTCCAGATATCAACTCTTTCGCTATCTGAAAATTTTGAATGATATATTAGAAGCCGGTTGCCGAATACTTTCTTTAGTCGGTCTGTGAGTTGGGTAGTTAGAGAGATCTCCGGGACAAGATAAAGCACCTGATTTCCTTGATCGAGTACTTCTTTAATGAGGTCGCAATATATCTCGGTCTTTCCTGATCCAGTCACTCCATGGAGAAGAGTGATGGCATGATCTCTAAAAGAGTCCCTTATTTCTTTCGCAGCATTGGCTTGCACTTCTGACAAGACTGGCATTTCTCCAGTCTTAGCTCCGTCAGAAGCAAAACGGTTGATTTTATCCTTGTAAATTTCTATTATTCCTTTATCCGCTACGGCTTTCAAAACTGCAGGTGAGACTCCGCATGTTTTCAATAGTGTATCACGTTCCACATCGCGTAAGTCCTCTCCCTTTATCATGAATTTCGAAAGGTCGAGATAAGCTAAAAGCACAGACTGTTGCTGACTACTGCGTTTAGTCTGCTCAAAAAAGGAATGGAGTCGATCATCATCGTTTCGGTCGCATAGCAATCTCACTTTAGTCACGGTTTTTGGCCTATATTTTTCGACTACTTTCTCGTCAACACGCACAACTCCGGAAGCTAATAGGGCGTTGACATGGGCTGCCACGTTCTTTATCCCGAGTGTCTTTTCAAGTCCACTAAGTGATTCCTTGCCTGAATGTTGCAAAGCTGCTATGATTTGAGATTGTCGTTCGGTTAGGTGAATCCCATCATCTGCATCAAACTCTTGGTTGAGAGTTACTACACTCTCACTTTCTATCTTAAGGCCAGTAGGTAAAGCCGCCTTCATGACATCGCCAACTGAACAAAGATAGTAATCGGATATCCATTCCCAGAACTTCAATTGTGGATATCTTAGCGCCGGATGCGGATCAAGCACAGCCATAATGGGTTTCACCTCATAATTCCGAGGTGGAGTCTGATCTATGCCTGCAACAATGGCTGTATAGTATTTTTTCCTACCAAACTGTACCAGTACGCGAGAGCCAATGCCCACCATTTGGCGGACATCTTCTGGCACTTCATATGTGAAAGTACCCTGAATAGGAAGTGGAAGTATAACTTGGATTAGCATGATTATGCACCTTTTTTCACAATACTCTTCATCCTGTTTCCCGGATATGATAATTTTTTACAAAAATACTCTATATTTTCTTTCTTTCAAAATTTTCGGTTCATATTTTTGTAGATACTATAAATAATCCGTGGCTCTAATATAGATCGTCTTAAATTTTGTGAAACCAGGTCTTATAATGTATTATGCAATATATATCATTTGTATTATCGATAATCTTCCACATTCGACAGTTTCTGGCGTAATGGAAGTCTTGCCAATGCTATTTCATAGACGCTTAATGATGTCAGTACAGAAGCGCATGACATCAAAATCAATCCTAAATATCTGAAGTCTATGGTCAGATTATTGGCACTGAATAATGGTATAGTTACTTGGTTTGATACTATCCAATCGGTAATAAATGGCAGCAGCAATGTCAATATAACTCCCATTGTAAAACCACAGACGCCTGCTATAGCGACAGCCCATTTATTGCGTCTTTTTTGCGCTGCATAATATTGTCTTACCATCTCCATAGCTTCCATATTTTTTTTCAATTTTGTGATAAACTGAAAAGATGACGAAAGCTCCGGATCAAATTCCTTAAATATTTCTATGATTTTATCGTCTTCCATAATTATTAAAGTTTTATTTCACTCAACTTAAGGTTTATAGGTTTAAGGGGTCAGCATGGTTCTTAGGTGGTTTCTACCTCGTGAGAGATGCTGCTTGATAGCATCTTGCGACGACTCCACTATCTCTGCAATCTCTTTGATCGAATACCCTTCCATATAGAATAAAAGTACTGAAGTTCGCTCCTTTCCAGGAAGCTTATTTAAGGCAGAATAAAGTTCTTGATAGCGAAAAGAAGAGTCAGATGAATCAGTCGATGGAATGTCTCTGGCATCATCATAGTCGGAAAATTTTTTTTCGTGGCGTTTGTGATTGATCATCGTAGTGTAGCCGATTCTGAAAAGCCAAGCCTTGAATTTATACTCGTGTTTGATGCTGTCGCAAGATAGGTAAGCTTTCAGGTATGACTCTTGAGCAATGTCGTCTGCAAGGGCAGAATCTCCGCAGCAAAGGGCCACAAGAAAGCGACGGAATGCTTTTTGTGTACCCTCCACATGTATAATGAATTGCTCTCGAGTCATTTTATTTATCTTCAGGATTTTCTGTCTGTTTGCGTGATACAAAATATACGATTAAATAGCTGACTCCTATTGCAAGCGATATTCCGCCGAAAATAAATGGCACAGTGACAGGGTCTGCACTGAATTCAGTTCCGTTAGCGAGATTCACTATCCCGACGATTGCTAAAGCCAACCCTATCAGTGAGAACATGCATCCTCTCATAAGACGCGCATTAAGGATTTCTTGAGGTGATTTCCTTGGCTCCTGCAATGCTTCGATAAGTTTATCGGTATCCACCTCCTTATTAGCTTCAATAGCTTTAATGAGAATTTCACTACGCTTATTAACTGTATTAGATTTTCTGAGTGCTACAATCAGAACTATTGCGATTGGCATTACACATGCCACAAAGATAGGAACTAAAGTTTCTTCCATAATCTACTATTTTAAATTGTTATTAATGTCATTCTTTTGAGACGTCTCATTCATAAGACACATACCGTTCTCAAAAAGTGACATCACAACAAAAAAAGATTATGTGGATAATGTGATGCAGACGCTTGTGCCTTTATCGGGATGGCTTTGGATTCGGATCTCACCGCCATGCTTCTGGATTATTTGTCGTGTGATGGAGAGTCCAACTCCGCTTCCATTTGGCTTGGTTGTATAGAAAGGTTGGAAGAGATTGTTAATAGTGTCTTGGGTCATTCCTAAGCCATTGTCTTTAATAGTCAAATAAGGTTGGGAGTCTGAAATTGTCAGTATTATTTCGATTTTCCCTCCTTCAGATGGAAGCGAATCGAGAGCATTGCGAAGAAGATTGATTAGTGCTTGATTTATCAGCGAAGTGTCAATGTTCAAAATCATATCTTCAGGAATAGTATACGAAATTGTTTCTTCCGGCACATTCCTGTTGTCAAGTTCTGCTTTGAAAAGTCGCTTCAATGAATAGAAATAATCTACGGCTTTTACTGTCTCGAGTTTGGGTTCCGGGAGATGTGTCAACTTATAATAAGAGTCAAGAAAACGAAGAATACCTTCCGCTTGTGAAAGCAGTAACTGTGAAGCTTCTGAAAACTTCTTTCCTTGATATCGTTCCGGTTTTGCCATCATATCAGCTGCTATTGCCACAATAGGAGTGATGCCATTCCGCATCTCATGAGTCATGATTTTCAATACCCTGTCATAATATAATTTACGGGTTTGCAACTCACGCATGTTTTCGCGGTATATGGCGGAAATATGGTTCATTGATTCCGCCATCTTGCGTAGCTCATGATCCCCTCCAAGCATTATCCTCGTCGTCGTGTCATTCATTTCAAGAGCATTCACGAATGCTGACATAGTGCCAATCAACCGTGATTGAAGATGCCATATTGCAACTATGCAAACGGCAGTAAGGATTAACGTTAAGCTCCCCTGAGCCCACCATCCATTTATGAAAAGAATAGTGGCTACTATGACACTCACTATAATTCCTGCTATCAGAAGAGCAATGTTTAGTCTAAACCGTCTCATTTTTTCAAGAGGTTGTACAAAGTCTGACGGTTTACTCCCAATTGCTGGGCAGCCGCAGAGAGATTCCCTCCACAGCTGTCGATCACTCTGCGTATATGACGCATTTTAACCTCATCGAGGGTCAAGTTTAGCCTTTCGCTTTCTTCTGCCTCAAGTTGGGAAACTCTGCGAGCAGCCTCTTTATCCTGGCGTTGCTGACGATTTTTCAAAATAGCCTTTTTCAGTTTTTCGATTAGCTGATCATTGTCCCATGGTTTGGTGATAAAGTCTTCAGCACCTAATTTCATTGCTTTCACAGCTATTTCCACATCTCCGAAGGCTGTAATTACCACAATGGCAGGAGGAGTTGGGAGGTTTTTGAGTTTTTCGAGCCAGAAAAGGCCATCGCTGCAGTCAAGTCTGCCATTGTCAAAATTCATATCGAGAATCACCGCATCGTAGCTGCCGGGCGATGAAAGCGTAGCTATCATTGCCGGGTTCTCGATGGCATTGACTTCCTCGAAAATATCTTCCAAGAGCAACTTAAGCGTGGCCCTCACTGCCAAATTGTCATCTATTATAAGCAAACGTTCTTTCATCAAAGAAGAGTTCCGGAATATAATTGTTCTAAAGGAAAAATTAAATCCCAATTTTTGCCCCAAACAATATTCCCATTTTCAATTGAAAATTTACGAAATCGTTTTGGATCAAGATATTTATTATACTGTGGATGTGGATGGCGACGTATGAAGTCGCCAATATCAATAGTCTGTTGTTTACTGTCACTAAAATGAATCAGAACTTGAAGATTTCCCATATCTTCCGCTTTTATAATTTTAATGCTTGGTATCATAATATTAAATTTTTTTAGTTATGTTGGTACTCCTTACAGCTTTCTTCATTACGAAGAACTTTACCCATTTAAAATAAAAAATGAATCCGAAGTATTCAAATATCTTAGGCATATATCAGATTTTTTGTTATGCAAAGGTAACAATATTTTTTTAAAACAACAACTATCAAAGAAAAGCTGTCTAAAAATTCGACACAATGCCGAAATTTTAGACAAAGTGAATCGGGATTTTGCGTTTTTCAAGGCTATTTTTGGAAGGATGTCCATCTGGCAGTAACT
>CAZGGB010000082.1:0-13979 GCA_964525115.1 uncultured Sangeribacter sp.
GTGGAGACTCGGGTTCGAGTCCCGGATCGGCTACTAAGACCAATACTCGAAGAGTGTTGGTCTTATTTTTTACATATATTCGATTTATGGCAACTATACTTGAACGTCTTGAAGGTCTTGACGCCAAATTTGAAGAAATTTCCACTTTAATCACAGACCCGGCTGTGATTTCCGACCAAAAACGATATGTGAAGCTGACAAAAGAATACCATGATTTGGAAAAGATTCTAAAGTCGGCCGATCGCTATCGCACGACCCTATCAAATATTGAGGAGGCAAAGAGCGTCATTTCAGAAGAAGATGACGAAGAACTCCGATCACTTGCACGCGAGGAGCTGGATGAAGCACAACGCCAGCTCCCAAAACTTGAAGAAGAGATAAAACTGCTTCTTATCCCGCCAGATCCTGACGACTCAAAGAACTGCGTAGTCGAGATACGCGGAGGCACAGGAGGAGATGAAGCAGCACTCTTTGCAGGAGATCTCTTCAGAATGTATCAGAAATATGCGGAAAGAAAAGGCTGGACACTTTCGGTCAGCAACACATCGGAGGGAGCTGCCGGAGGGTATAAGGAGATAGTCTTCACCCTGTCAGGAGATGGAGTATATGGGACGATGAAATATGAAAGCGGTGTTCACCGAGTGCAAAGAGTCCCTGCCACTGAAACGCAAGGGAGAGTACACACATCCGCAGCTACAGTAGCTGTCCTTCCGGAAGCAGAAGAATTTGATGTAGAAATCCACGAAGGAGAGATCAGGTGGGACACATTCAGATCAGGAGGAGCCGGAGGTCAGAATGTAAATAAGGTAGAGTCTGGCGTCAGACTACGATACAATTGGAAAAATCCAAACACAGGAATTGTGGAGGAAATATTGATAGAGTGCACAGAGACACGAGATCAGCCCAAAAATAAGGAAAGGGCACTTTCGCGTCTAAGGACATTCATCTATGACAGGGAGCATCAGAAATATCTTGACGACATAGCGTCAAAGAGAAAAACTATGGTAAGCACAGGAGATAGATCTGCCAAAATACGCACATATAATTTCCCTCAAGGACGCATGACTGACCATAGAATTAATTATACAGTGTATAATCTGGGAACATTCATGGATGGAGACATTCAGGAATGCATCGATAGGCTCATAGTGGCGGAGAATGCAGAAAAGTTGAAATCAACAGAATTATAATAAAAACAAAAAAAGTCGCTAAAAAGCGACTTTTTTTTTGTAGCGGGATCGAGAATTGAACTCGAGACCTCCGGGTTATGAATCCGACGCTCTAACCAACTGAGCTATCCCGCCATATAGTAAGATATTCAACAACCGGAAAGTTATCTCCCGATTGCGAGTGCAAAGTTACCGCTTTTTTTTCAACTGACCAAATTTTCAACTCTTTTTTTTCAAAAAAAAAATCATTATCTTTGCATCAGATTTAGCAAATAATCTTAACAAAAACGATAACACATTATAATACTATAAATTGAATACATTTTATAAATATTACGAAATACTTAAGACTCTACGCATAATTATTGCGATAGGGATTCTTAATGCTTTTTTTCTCTCCTGCAGCACCGGAATTGAAAGCACTAAGACCATTCGAATGAATAAAGGGGATATGAAATTGATGGCGAAGAGCGCAGAACAGCAATTGGCAGAAAGCCTTCAAGGCACTCCCCTATCATCATGGGAAAAAGGTAAACAATTTCTTGCCATGTCAGACAGGACACTCTACATTTTCGAGCCAAGCGGAATGATATCAGATCCTGACGACCAAGTTCTGACAGGAAAAATACTCACATACGCCGGAGTCGATACACATATCAATCCAGACCTGAAGGATGAATGTGTGATTCTTTTTTCCGACGGCATAAACACATTTCGATATAGGACAAAAAAATCAAAAGATGAAGCTTTGAAATATATTGATAGCAGTAAGCTTCCACTTCTTTCTGATTTAGAACTTATAGAGGGATGGAAAGAAAAACTTACAGGAAAGACATTATGGACAAAAAGCAATCTTTGGGACGACAGTTCAGGGAAAAGATTGCCCGGAAAAAAATTTACAAAGGTGAAAGTTATAGATGTAATGCCTATGACAGGAGATTTTCCTATGAAGGTCAAGATTTCCGGGCCTGATGGAGAAGAAGCATATTTGCAAATGAACTACACTTCGGATATTCACGACAGTAGGAATTTCGCTGCAATATTCTTTCTTTCAGATCCAAAAGACAAATATCCGCAGATTAGCGAAGAAAACTGGGCACTCATACAAAAAGGGAAAGTTGGATTAGGGATGACAAAAGAAGAGTGTAAACTTGCCATCGGGAATCCGGATGAGCTAAGGTCGGGGCATAACAGATCACAGACTTTAGATATTTGGCAATACTCTGACGGCACTTATCTTTTCTTTTCTGATGGACTTTTAAATGAATTCAGACAATGACAATTGAATATGATAAAGACCTGACCGACCTTACAACTTTTAAGGTTCCGGCTAAGGCGGCTATTTTTGCTGAATATGAAGATGAAAAAGATCTTCTGAAACTGAGCCGAACTAAGGAATTCATGGAAAATGAATATCTGCACATAGGCAGCGGTTCGAATCTTCTTTTCCTCAATAAATATAAAGGGATTGTGCTCCATTCCAAAATCAAGGGGATCACAGAGTACCGAAAAGACGATGAGACTATATTTGTGATAGCCGGAGCCGGAGAAAAGTGGACAGATTTGATAGACTATTGCATATCACACGGGATTGCAGGACTTGAAAATATGGCAGGCATACCCGGAGAAGTCGGAGCATCGGCTGTTCAGAATGTAGGTGCATATGGAGCTGAAGCTGGAGATTTCATCCATTCGGTGGAATGCTTTGATACAATTGCAAGAAAAAAAGTACTTCTCAAAAAAGAGGAATGCATGTTTGGCTATCGCAACTCCATCTTCAAGCATGAGGCAAAAGGGAGGCTAATAGTCATGAAAGTCAGCTATAAGCTACGAATTGGAAATACAGCCCAAAATCTTGAGTATGCCCCGCTAAAGCAATATGCAGAAAAACTTGGAAGGACTCCTACAATCAGAGAACTTGCCGACGAAGTGGTGCGCCTGCGCGATAGCAAACTGCCAAATCCAGCCCTGATAGGAAGTGCAGGATCATTCTTTAAGAATCCTGAGATAAACAGCTATTATTTTCAAGAGGAAATCAAGCCACGAGGATTAGACATTCCAACATATCCGGCAAGTGAAGAAGGAAAAGTCAAACTGTCAGGAGCTTGGCTCATCGATCATGCCGGTCTTAAGGGATTCCACATGGGGGGAGCCGAAGTTTGGCAACAACAACCTCTTGTCATAGCCAATACAGGCACTGCAACAGGCAAGGATGTGGCTGAATTAGCTTCACACATTGTAAAAACCGTCAAACTAAAATATGGCATCGAGCTTAATCCGGAGGTAAATTATATAGATTCATCAATCAAAGTGACGATACTTGGCAGCGGGACATCAAAAGGGGTTCCGGAAATAGGTTGCACTTGCTCTACTTGCATGTCGACCGATCCAAAAGACAAACGACTTAGGGCATCAGCATTGATAGAAACCCATGGAATGCGCATTTTGATAGATGCCTCACCCGACCTTCGACAACAGGCTCTAAGACTTGGGCTCAGCAGACTTGATGCGATACTTCTAACCCACCAACACTATGACCACGTAGGGGGCATAGATGACGTGCGTCCCTTCTGTTTCGACAAAGACCTTCCAATCTACACCAATCATCAGACAGCGAAAGATCTTAGGACGAGGGTGGACTATTGCTTCAGGGAACATCCATATCCTGGGGTTCCGAGATTAAATCTTCATGACGTAGAATGTCGCCCATTCATGATAGACGGATTGAAAATCATTCCAATAGAAGTGATGCATGGGAACCTTCCTATATATGGATACAGAATTGGAGATTTTGCATATGTCACAGATGCAAAGACAATTCCTGAAGGAGAAAAAGAAAAGCTTAAGGATCTTGACGTGCTCATTCTCAACTGCCTTCGAGTCAAGCAGCCGCACTTTGCCCACCTGATTCTCCCCGAGGCGCTTTCTTTAATTGAAGAACTTAAACCCAAAAGATGCTATCTGACGCATGCATGCCATAATCTTGGGCGACATGAAGAGATATCATCAATCTTACCTCCAGGAGTGGAATATGCCTACGATGGAGAAGTAATAACAATTGAATAATAATCTTAAATTTCAATACATCATGAACAGCGGAAACTTTACACTCAAGGCAAGACTCGCCATAATGAGTTTTTTGGAATTTGCCATATGGGGAGCTTATCTAACCTCACTCGGAAACTATCTGGGACGCGTAGGGCTTGCCAATGACATCAAGTGGTTTTATGCAGTGCAAGGCATTGTATCCATTTTCATGCCTGCCATTATCGGGATCATAGCTGACAGATGGATCCACGCTCAAAGGATGCTAAGCCTTTGCCATCTGACAGCGGGATTATTCATGGCTGCTGCCGGTATCTACGGCATGATGGCAGGCGACGCAGTGCAATTTCACACCATATTCTGGTTTTATACACTTTCAGTAGCTTTCTTTATGCCCACTATAGGACTAAGCAACTCAGTGGCATACTCAGCACTTACAAAAGCCGGACTTGACACTGTGAAAGAATTTCCACCTATCAGGGTGTTCGGTACTGTTGGATTTATCTGCGCGATGCTTTTTGTGAACTTCACCCAGTACCAGACCAATTACTGCCAGCTCATAACTTCTGCAATACTAAGCGGAGTATTATGCGTATATGCTTTGACACTCCCTGACTGCCCAACTAATAAGGCATCTTCAAATTCTATATCAGACGTGCTCGGCCTTAAAGCCTTTTCTCTCTTCAAACAAAAGAAGATGGCAGTCTTCTTCATATTTTCCATGCTGCTCGGTGTCAGCCTTCAAATCACCAATGGATATGGCAATATATTCATCACTTCATTTAAGGATGTTGCAGAATTTGCAAACACATGGGGAGCTAAGAATGCGAATGCACTAATTTCCCTCTCACAAATGTCTGAAACGCTATGCATACTTCTGATACCATTTTTCCTTAAAAGAATTGGAATCAAGGGAATGATGTTGATGTCGATGTTTGCATGGGTGGGAAGATTTGGATTTTTCGGAATCGGAAATCCTGGCGAACTTGTATGGCTATTTATATTGTCAATGATAGTATACGGCATAGCATTTGACTTCTTCAATGTATCGGGATCTCTATATGTAGACCAGGAAACGGATCCATCTATAAGGAGTTCAGCCCAAGGTCTTTTTATGATTATGACGAATGGACTTGGAGCAACGATAGGGACGCTGAGTGCGGGTGCAATCCTTGAGAAATATGTTTTCACACAGCCTGCCGGAATGCCTCAAATAGATGGATGGCACACAAGTTGGCTCATTTTTGCTGCATATGCATTCGTAGTAGGAGTATTATTTGCCATCATCTTCAAGGAAAACAGAAAAGAAAATATCAGCAAGAGTCAGGCAGCAGATAAGAATGGTCTTGCAGCCGGAGGAATTGTTGACGACAAAGACCAAATCTGATTATGATTCAGTTTTATGCTCCCGATATAGAAGCGACAGGTGTGCTACCGGAGACTGAATCCGGGCACTGTTGCCGCGTGTTAAGGATGAAAGAGGGGGATAAGATATGTGTGACAGATGGGAAAGGACACAGATTTGAATGCCTGATACTTGAAGCCCATCCAAAACACACAGCAGTTGAAATTCTCACCATGGAAGAAATAAAACCATGGTGGGGATTTGAGCTTGAACTATGCGTAGCACCCTCTAAAAATGCCGACAGGATGGAATGGCTCGTAGAAAAGGCTGTAGAAATTGGAGTCGACAGAATCATCCTTATGAGATGCAAAAGGAGTGAACGGAAAACATTACGCACCGACCGACTTGAGAAGATCGCCATATCTGCCATGAATCAGTCTTTGAAAACCAATCGAACCGAAATAACAGGTCCGACTGAATTCAATGATATAATCAATGACGACTTTAGTGGGTTCAAATGCCTTGGATATTGCGATGATTCACATCCGCTTTTAAGTTTTGCGAGGGAATACAAAGGTGGCAACGTGAGAATTCTCATAGGTCCAGAAGGAGATTTCACTGCGGAGGAAGTAGAACATGCCATTGAAAAAGGATATATTCCAGTTACATTTGGGGGCAGCCGCCTCCGGTTGGAGACAGCTGCCCTCTATGCAGCAGTAGCCGCCCATGTTGTGGGGGATCCTGTCAAGATTTAGGATTATCTATAATCATTGGAGTCGGAAGGCCAAACACACTTTCTCCCGCGGGAAGCTGCCGGCTCATCACACCCTCGAGCACTGTAGCACGACTTGACTCATTCTCATATACGAACAAGTTGAACTTAGTGAGCATAATCGCAACGTGCTCGAAGACAGCAGACTGAATGCCTTCGTAAGGAATCCAGCTTGAAGTACTCGTGAAGCAATACACTTGGAATGGGATGCCATTTGCAGTCTGTTGAAGAGTATTTACAAAGAGATCGTCGACAGCAGAGATATTAGGATTGCTCTGTAGCCACATTTTCATATATGCACGGAACATTCCGAGATTAGTATCAATAGTACCATCGGCAAGACCCTCCGGATTATTCACGCAATATTCCTTCCCTGCAGCTTTTTGAGCTTGCTTTTTCTCTATCCATTCCTTCATCAAAGGAATTTCAGAAATCTTGGAGATTAGCTCAGGAGTAGCTTCGACGACACTCTCACTATCGATAAGATATGTTCTGGCAATACGACGGGTATTGCTTTCCTGCATTGGGCGATATGTGGTGAAAGTCCCGGTTATGAGATTGTATGGAGGAACAGACGATACAGTCTTGTCCCAATTCTGGATTTTTACCTCTGTAAGCGAAACCTCAAGAACGGTTCCATTGGCATTAGTGCCGTCTACAGCAATCCAATCGCCGACATGTACAGAATCATTTTCAGAAAGCTGCACACCCGCCACGACACCAAGGATTGAATCTTTGAAAATCAACATCAAAACTGATGCAAATACCCCAAGACCTGCAAGAAGATTACCAGGAGACTTATCAAGAATAATGGAGACAGCGACGATTGCAAAAAGAATCCAGATTATGCCGCATATCAACTGCACAAGCCCCTTGAGAGGAAGATGCTTCTTATTTTCTCTTTGATCGACGTGGTTCCATATAATATATGCCAGAATAGTCAAGCAACTTGCCACGATAAAGGAAAGGTAGATCCAAGTGATTCGAGACAGCCAGCTGCTAAGGCTTGAATGTTGCTGCATCGTAAACTGGATAAAAATCAGGAAGAAGAGAGCCGGAATGATCCTGGAAATTTTATGAAAGAAGCGAGCTTTACGAAGTTCTGTGTAGATAGGATTGCTCCATCTCTTTCCCACTTGATTGACAATATACAAAATGACTAACTGAGTCACGTAGCCGATGCCCCAAGATATAGCAAAAACAAGGATGGAATAAATCCATAATTCTAATGTGGGATGGTGGGAAAGTCCGAACAGATTGAAAATCCAATCTACAATATTCATGATAATTTTGGCCACCTCGTAGGTGCCTTCTTCCGTACCGAGCATGCTGACAGTAGGGAGCTTATCCGCTATTTCAGATGGGATAGAGCAAAGTAAAGGGAGTATGTTCATAATGGAATTGTGTTATATTTATATGAGTGAAACAAACCATACGAAAAACAGTTCAAGCAAAAAAAAGATTATCATCACTAAAAAAGAAAAAGATATGCACACGACCATAATCATTGTGCAAAAACCAAAACAAGCAATCAGAGAAACGCTCAATCAATAATCAACTGAATAAAAAATACTTACAAAACGATTAATATTTTTTAACAGTAATTATATGTATTTTTTGTGTCATAATTAGGATTGCATGAAATATTTTTGTAACTTTGAACATCGAAAAACTCAAGAATAAAGAATTAACAGCATATATGGAACAGACACTTGTCATACTGAAGCCATCAGCGATAGAGCGAGGACTTGTAGGAGAAATCCTGATCCGCATACAGAATAAAGGACTAATCATCACTGCAATGAAGATGATGCAGCTCGATGAAAAAATACTTCGTGAGCACTATGCTCATCTGGTAGAAAAGCCCTTTTTCCCCTCAATCGTTGAGTCAATGACCGCTTCACCTGTGATCTGCATGGTCCTTAAAGGTGTAGACGCCGTTGAGGTATTCCGCAAATTGACCGGTGTCACAAACGGCAGGAAGGCAGAACCTGGAACACTTCGCGGAGATTATTGCATGAGTGGACAAGCCAACATCGTACATGCCTCTGACAGTGTGGAGAATGCAAAGATCGAAATCAACCGATTCTTCAAACCTGAAGAAGTGCTTGACTACACTCCAGCCAATGTGAAATTCCTTTATGCCGACGATGAAATTTAATTAAGAAAGATGATGAAAAAAATCAATACTATCCTTTGCTGTGCATTGCTTTCTGTAGTGCCATTTGCCTCTACAGCGCAGAAAAAAGGAGCATCACACGCAGCTGCTCACAAGCAACTTCTTGCGAATGCTGCATCATCAAAGGATAAGATCAAACTAATTGAAAAAAATACATTTATTGATCTGCTCGAAAACGATCTTGAGCCGGAGCTTGATATCTATACGGAAGGATGGAACTCAAAAAGCGTCAATCCATTTAATGAAAAAGATGTGCCCGACACTCAAGTGATCGACGTGACCGGATATCGTATGCCACATAACGGACCTCTCACTTCTCCATATGGATATCGCCAGCGTTTCCGCAGGATGCATAAGGGCGTAGACATTGGCATCAAGAGTAATGATACCATCTATGCAGCGTTTGATGGCAAGGTGCGACTCACTGCTTATGAGGGCAAAGGATATGGCAACTATATCATCCTTCGCCATCCAAACGGACTTGAGACTGTGTATGGCCACCTTAACAAGCATCTTGTAAAGCCAGATGATGTAGTTCGTGCAGGCGATCCAATAGGACTTGGAGGCAGCACAGGCAGAAGCACCGGACCACATCTCCACTTTGAGACCAGATTTATGGGCTATGCGATAAATCCATCTGCCATCTTTGATTTTGCCAATCACACTACCCATACCGACGAATATACATTCTCTAAGACAACATACACCAAGGCTCGCAATTTTGCACCAAACAAAAACAAGCGTGAGTTGGCAGCAGAGGATGCCAATACATACAAGTCAGGCAATAGCCAGATAGTTTCTTACACTGTCAAAAAGGGAGATACTATCAATAAGATAGCAAGAGCTCACGGCATGTCGGCAACATCGCTAAGGAAACTGAATGGACTTGAATCTTCTGACGCTATAAAAATCGGTCAGGAACTTCGATTAAAATAATGATCAGAGCATAAAATGATAAAGAAATAATTGCTAAGGAGCGCGGGCATAATGCCTGCGCTCCTTTATTTTGTTGAATTTTTATTAAATAAATTTTACATGTAAACCATCAAGCTTCCGAACACGTTTTAAGGACAAAGACTGAAACCTTAACATAAAAAATATTTAACTATGAAAACATTATCCATCATCAGCTACGCGATAGGTTGCATACTCCTAATGATCTCATGCTTCACAGTCAGTATATCACTGACATGGTGGTTAGGAGGCATTGCCGTAGCTTTCCTCATTGGAGGATGCATTTTCCAATTCAACGTCGTCAAAGAAGCACAACACCACAATCATTATTATTGAATAGTCAAATTGGCCCGATGCAATGTATCGGGCTTTCCTATGTCTAATATTTCTAAGCCATCCTTACATACTCCATAAATCTTCAATTCAGGAATACCGGAAAGAAATAGATCCATAATAGGGAATGCTCCCTTAAAACCATATTTTCTCATTATCGGAAAAACTTTCGGAGACATAATGTAAATGCCGCTGAAAGCTAATATTTTGTCTTCCTTATCTAACAAAAGAGTCTCAGGACGAGTCTGACCTGTCTTGAGGTTGATCCAGCCTTTTAGCTTAAGATGATTGTCAAAAACCAACTTTCTTTCTGACTTACGGTCGGATACAAGAAGCGTGATCATATTGCCAGACTCTTCGTGAATATCATATATATTTTTCAGATTCGCATTTGAAAGAATGTCTACGTTGTGTACAAGAAAAGAGTCTGGATCTTGGGAAAGGATTTTTTCGGCATGTAGAATGCCGCCTCCGGTTTCAAGCAGTTCTTTTGTTTCATCTGAAATATTAATCTTCTTGACTGGCAGCTCTACCTTTTTTATGAACTCCACAATTTCATAAGCAAAATGATGCACATTAAGGGTCACATCGTCGAATCCCTGCCCTGCAAGGCGTTCGATAACGCGTTGAAGCATAGGGATACCTCTTACTGGGACTAAGGCCTTGGGGTGATGATCAGTCCAGGGCTTAAGTCTTGTGCCCAAACCGGCACATAAGATCATAGCTTTCATAATAATCTATATAAAATTTTTCGCAAACAGAGAGAGTATCACTACAGATTTAGTGGAGATATGGCAGGCTGCTCCCGATGAAATAGCCGCACTTTAGCTTCAGGAAATAACTTCTTGACATGAGCAGCCATATTCTCAGCACAATACACAGAACGATGCTGTCCACCTGTACATCCAAATCCTATCTGCATATGAGTGAACCCTCTTTTTAGATATCTTTCAATAGCAGGATCTGTCAGCGACCAGACTCCTTGAAGGAAATGCGACACCTCTCCAATGCTTTCAAGGTATTCAATGACCTGATGGTCTTTTCCTGTGAGATTTTGATATTCCTTATATCTGCCGGGATTATGAAGAGCCCTACAATCGAAAATAAAGCCACCTCCGTTTCCACTCAAGTCTTGTGGGTATCCTTTTTTATATGAAAATGAAAATACCTCCACAACAAGAGTGCCATCTGAATCTTCAGTTTTGAACATATCATCCTCCACAAGCATGCCTACAACTTTCATTAGCTCCGGGTACACGCCAAGAACTCCTTTATCAAGAATGGTTTTAAGATTAGCAAGAGCACCTGGGATGGAGAGTAAAAAATGTGATTTTTTCTGAACAAGACCTCGGAATCCATAAGCACCCAACACCTGCAACGTTCGAAAAAGAACAAATTCATCAAGAAGAGACAGCATTTCCTTTTTCTTACGATCATCGCCATTGCAATATGCCATACAATAGAAATCAAGCATTAACTTTCTAAATTCATCTGTAAAGGCAGCTCTGGCTTGCCAAAGGAAAGACACTGCATCATAAAGAGCGGGACCTCGACGCCCTCCCTGAAAATCAATAAATACCGGTCCTGAAGGAGTTATCATCACATTTCTACTCTGACAATCACGCATCATAAAACCACAAAACTCATCGGGAGTGCTTAAAAGAGTTTTAGCCAATCTTTCAAAATCATTTTCAAGCTTATCTTCATCAAACACTACATTTCTTGGCTTCAGATATTCATATTTGAAATAATTCAAATCCCACATTATCTGACGATTGCTGAAATCATGATTCAAGCAGTCAGACTTCCACTCATTCTCGGGAGTTTTCTGAAGTGTAGCCAGTCTAAGGAGGGTTTCTTTCACTAATCTTTCAGCATCCGGACTCTTCAAAAGGGAGAAAAGAGATTCGTCGCCCAAATCTTCTTGTAGATAATAATGAAAGTCGGAAGAAACATCGTAGATCTTTGGTACAGATATTCCACACTTTAGAAAATCACGAGCAAGGCCGACGAAGCATTCACCTTCAGCAGCATCAGGCACATATGTAGCAATGCAAGACACAGAGTGAGCACGCCCTCTAAAGTATAGTCTGTCTGAGCCACTCCCTGCTATGGGAGTCAGTACAACTTCTTTAACGTCAAAAAACTTTTCAAACATATTTATAAGAGTTTTTTGAACGAATAATAAATCAAAATCCTGCATGATGAGTATAATAATAATAATGGTAAAAAGGATATTAGGGGTATTATCAAACACAAAATTAATCAAAAATAAATGATTTTTTGCAAAAAGATTTGGAATAGTTGATAGAATTTCTTAATTTTGTGTGATAATCCGCTCCAAGCGTCATAATCATGGCAAAACTAATAAGGGAACGAGATCAACAAAAGAGACAATAAACAAAAAATATAAATTAACCCGTAGTTTAGATATGGCAACAATCGACAATTACAATTTCGCCGGAAAGAAGGCGATTGTCAGAGTAGACTTCAATGTGCCTCTTAACGAAGACGGCACCATCGCTGATGACACCCGCATCAGAGGAGCTCTTCCGACTCTCAAGAAGATCCTTGCTGACGGAGGCTCGCTCATTCTCATGAGCCACATGGGAAAGCCTAAAGGAAAAGTCAACGAAAAGTTGAGTCTGTCACAAATCCGCGAGGCAGTGTCAAAGGCTCTTGGAGCAGAAGTCAAGTTCGCACCTGACTGCGCAAAGGCACAGGATGCAGCCAAAGACCTTAAGCCCGGAGAGGTTCTTCTTCTTGAAAACCTTAGATTCTATCCGGAAGAAGAGGGCAAGCCAGTAGGCATTGACAAGAATGACCCTGCATATGAGGATGCCAAGAAAGCAATGAAAAAGAGCCAGAAGGAATTTGCAAAGACACTTGCAAGCTACGCAGACGTCTATGTAAACGACGCATTTGGTACAGCTCACCGCAAACATGCATCTACTGCAGTCATTGCAGACTATTTCGATGCAAATGACAAGATGCTTGGCTATCTTATGGAGAAGGAAGTGAAAGCAGTCGACAATATTCTCAAGGATATCCAACGTCCATTTACTGCAATCATGGGTGGCTCAAAGGTTTCTACCAAGATCGGAATCATAGAGAACCTTATGGATAAGGTAGACAACCTTATTCTTTGCGGTGGTATGACATATACCTTCGCCAAGGCACAAGGAGGTAACGTCGGCAACTCCATTTGTGAGAACGACAAGCTTGACCTTGCTCTTGACATCATGAAGAAAGCAAAAGAAAAAGGAGTGAACCTTGTACTTGGCACAGACTGTGTAGCAGCAGATGCTTTCAGCAACGATGCTAACACACAGATTTGCTCAGTAATGGATATACCTGAAGGATGGGAAGGACTTGATGCCGGACCAGACAGCATCGCAGCATTCCGCGCAGCAATCATCCCTGCTAAGACAATACTCTGGAATGGTCCTGCCGGTGTATTCGAAATGGAGAAATTCACTCCCGGCAGCCGAGCTATCGCTGAAGCAATCGTAGAAGCAACTGACAATGGAGCATTCTCACTTGTTGGTGGTGGAGACTCAGTGGCATGTGTCAATAAGTTTGGTCTTGCCGACTCAGTAAGCTATGTATCTACCGGCGGCGGAGCCCTTCTTGAAGCAATCGAAGGAAAAGTGCTTCCCGGCATCGCAGCAATAAAAGGGGAATAAAACAAATCTGGAGTGGCAAGTCCACTCCAGACCTAATAATACAAAATCTACCTTAAATATCAAAAGACATAAAAACTCAGACGAAAGCAACAAAATTTTTATGATTTTATAAAATTTTGTTATATAGAAAATTAGTTTGAAGGTATCTACAAATATAAAAAAATTATTAAATCTGATCAATAATTTTTTTTCGATTTAGATTTGTTTATTTTGATATTTTTGGTAATTTTGCATTGTTAAGTCGAATTGACTTCAAAACGCCCATAAAAAGACAATTTACTAACATCTTTAATTAATAACAACCCAAACTAATTACATCTATGGCATCTAACGATCCCAAGACTCAGTCAGCAGCTACATCAGTTGCGGCTAAGATCAAGAAAGAAGAGAAAATCTCTCAGATCCGCGGCATCAAGAACGCGTTCTTCGTAATCCTCGCCTGCGCCGTGTGTGGCGTCTGCATCTTCTTGTTCCTCATGGGTAACCCATCGAACTT
>CAZGGB010000083.1:0-13832 GCA_964525115.1 uncultured Sangeribacter sp.
CATCCTTGACTACTCAATTATCTTTCTATTCATATTTTGATGCGGTTGCCCTGGAGATTGGGGATAAAAATTTGTGAATGTCAGATTTTAATGCTAAATTTGCAGAAAATAAGAGAAGCATGGCATCTGGAATATATTACCCTGTAGGACAGCAAAACTTCCGTGAACTCCGGGAGGAGGAGTGCGTCTACGTAGACAAATCATCCTTTATTGCAAAAATACTGGAGAAAATCTTCCTCATCGGTCTAAAATTCTCTCCCAGACCCGACATCTTGATACTCCTCTGATTGAAGAGTAGCTATTTGCAAGAAAACACTTAGCCATATCTTAGAAAAGTAGTATAATGGAAAAATATTTAGAGCCAACAAAAGATCAGATTATTATGGGATTCGTCGCCTCTTGCATAGAGTCAGTGGCTGATCGAATGAATGTAGGCTATCGAGATATCTTTGAGAGAATGGAAAAAGTTGGAATGATTGATGATTATATATATCCTTGTTACGAGCAACTTCATTCGGAAAGTAGAGAAAATCTTACAGAAAGCCTCATAGCAACTTTAAATCGTTGGGAAAAAGATCTAAATGTACATTACCATGGATAAGATAGAAGTTTACCATGCAGGAACCGAAAAAGTTGAGCATCCCGACTGCAAACAAGGTCGAAAAAATCTGGATTTCGGACAAGGTTTCTATATTACAGACATATATGACCAAGCATATAATTTTGCGCAGTCAAAATCCCGGGAAAGGAGACGACCTTCCCTTATCAACGTTTATTTACTTGACAGAAAGGCTCTACTCGAAGAAGCGCACTCCTTGATATTCGACAGCTATAATGAGGAATGGCTTGAATTTATAGTGGAATGTCGTAGTGGTGGAGATATTTGGAAAGAATACGACTACATAGAAGGAGGAGTTGCTGACGATCGAGTGATTGATACTGTAAATATGTATATCGAAGGATTTATCTCCAGAGATAGAGCTTTAAATAATTTGCGCTATTTAAAACCCAATAACCAAATATGTATCTTAAATCAGAAGCTGCTCGACAAGCATCTCAAATTTACAGACTGTTTAAAAATCACATAAATGGATTATTACAATAAAAACTTAAAAGATATACTTCGGTGGGGCAGAATCGGAGCCATATCATGCCGAATAGCAGAAGTCTTGTCAATTTCTCCTCTTCAAGCACTGAAAGACTTCTACAGGAGCTCGACATGTGAGAAATTCCATGACCAATCAACAAAACTATATCTTTACAGCGACTACTACATCGCCGACAGCTACCTTATAGAAAAAGGTTTATATATAGATTCTTCAAAGTAGTACAACATATTTCAGAACCCAATCAGAGAGTGACACTGCTTTGCACTCGACTTGCCGAAAATAGAGGTGACTTATTCTTTTTCCAACAGGAGAATTTGGTGAAGAATTTGAATTTATACGTTTGTTTAAGAGCATATTTTTGAATTATTTTTGGCAGATTCAAAAACTTTTTATACCTTTGCAGTGTAATAAATACACAGTATGTTTTATATACCAATAACCCAAGTTTAGACTACAAAGTAATCGGAAAAAATAAAGTGGTAAAGATTCCGTCGAGATCAAACAAGGTTACCAAGTTATCTTTGAAGATTACTAAACTTTTTAATCATGGAAGAGAACCAATATTGCTACAGATACCCCCACCCGGCAGTAACTACCGACTGCGTAATTTTTGGCTTCGATGGCAACGAGCTGAAAGTGCTCCTAATCGAAAGAGGTATCGAACCATACAAAGGTGACTGGGCTTTCCCCGGTGGATTCCTAAATCCCAGCGAGTCTGCTGAAGCTGGTGCACTCCGCGAACTTAAGGAAGAGACCGGAATCGAATCAGCCTACATTGAGCAATTCCACACTTATTCATCTCCCGACCGCGATCCAAGAGAACGGGTCATCACAATTGCTTATATGGCTTTAGTTAAAATTCAAGAAGCGCGCGGAAGAGACGATGCGGCCGACGCCAAATGGTTTCCAATCGGGAAAACACCAAAACTTGCTTTCGACCATGATATGATCCTACGCGATGCCCTCACCCGTCTTCGTGAAAGAATACACTTTCACCCTATCGGATATGATCTCCTTCCGGAAAAATTCACCATGAAGGAATTTCAAACTCTCTATGAAGCCGTGCTTGGTGTCCATTTCGACCGTCGCAACTTCGCCAAGAAAATGTTCCACCTCGAAATACTCGACCAACTTGACGAAACCGTATGGCCCACTCCAAAACGCGAAGCTTACCTTTATAAATTCAATCTTGAGAAATACAATGAGCTCAAACGTCGCGGTTTTCGCCTCGAATTCTGATGAAGAAGCCTTTAATTATCCGCAGTCGGCTCATGCCAAAAGGTTATTGCCTGAATCTCTTCGGCACGCTATGGGCTCGTGACACTTCATGGATAGACACTCATGTCATCAACCATGAACGAATACACAATGCCCAGATGAAAGAACTACTCTTCATCCCATTCTACATCCTTTATGTCGTAGAATGGCTTATACGCCTCGTCCAATACCGCGACTGGAACAAGGCATACCGAAATATCTCATTCGAACGCGAAGCTTACACTCACGGCCACGACCTCACATATCTGAAGTTTCGAAAACTCTACTCCTTCCTCAACTACCTCAAATGAGCTCAAAACCCCATAACCTTATACTCACAAAACCTTTTAAACCGATAACATTTTAACCTCATAACCTTCAACTTTCGCAAGCGAAAGTTGAGTAATACAATTACAATGAAAGATATATTAATAGATAAAGCAAGAGGATGCCTTGTAGGGGGAGCTGCAGGCGATGCACTCGGATATGCCGTTGAATTCTCTTCGCTCTACAATATAATCAAGAAATACGGCGTGTCCGGAATCTCTAATTTCGAACTTGATTCTACAAAAACTGCCCGATTTTCAGACGACACACAAATGACACTCTTCACAGCCGAAGGAATCCTTTCGGCTTACGCGGCTGACCCCAATCCCACTCAGGAGAATATTCTTAAGCATATGCAGGAAGCCTATCTCGCATGGTTTGCAACCCAGACTGCCTTTCAGCTTCCCCTCCCTTCTTCCTGGCTTACTCATGTAAGAGATCTCTGGGCAAGACGCGCTCCCGGGAACACATGCCTGAATGCTCTTGCTGCTCTTCATGACAGACTGCCTGTCTTAAATGATTCCAAAGGATGTGGAGCAGTGATGCGAACAGCTCCTATTGGGATCTTTTATGCAACTCACATAGATTCGAATAATCAACAACTATCAGCTGATAAATGTGCTCATGTAGCTGCAGATGCTGCGCGTATAACCCATCGGCATGATTTGAGTACCCTATCTTCCGTATTCGTTTCTCTCGTCATTTTTGAATGCATGAGAACCCATGTCATCGATCGGCTTACACTTCGCTCAATCATTTCTAATTCGCTATCCAAGACTTTGGGCATCATTGACAAGAGCAAAGATGCGGATAAGTTTGTGACCATCATCCAAAATGCCATTTATCTTGTAGACTCATCTCTGTCAGATCAAGAAGGTATCGCCAAACTTGGAGAAGGATGGGTTGCAGAAGAGACAGTGGCTATCGCTCTCTTCTGTGTGATGCGCCATATCCGCGATTTTGAAGGGTGTATTGTGTCAGCGGTCAATCACGATGGCGACAGCGACTCCACTGGTGCAGTTGCCGGTAATATAATCGGTGCAATCCTTGGATATACCGGTATCCCTGAAAAGTTCAGAAACCACCTTGAACTTCTCAAGCCGATACTCTCCATTGCAGACGATCTTGCCGGGGCGTCTACACTCGATCAGATGAAAGAGAGGTATGTCGGTCATCGTCCTTTCGGTATTGACGAACACTTGAAATTCATCAATGGCATGAAGTTTACTCCGGAAGATATCACAGAACTTGGTCCCGACGATATTTTTGTATTCGGAAGTAATCTTGCAGGCAATCATGCCGGAGGAGCAGCAAGAGTTGCTCGTCAAAAATTCGGAGCAATCCCAGGTCAAGGTGTAGGATTGCAAGGTCAAAGTTATGCGATTCCTACAATGCAAGGAGGAGTAGATACAATCAAACCTTATGTCGACGAGTTCATCGAGTTCGCAAGCAATTGTGATCAAAATACTTTCTATGTGACACGCATCGGATGTGGAATAGCCGGCTTCAAAGATGAGGAAATAGCTCCTCTTTTCAAAGACGCACTTAAACTCTATAATGTACGCCTCCCTGAATCTTTTGTGCGCATTCTCCTCAACACTTAGAGCCTGTCTCATAAAAATTTTTCTTAAAGACACGTCAGGTCGGATACCTACTTTTATGCCAGAACCCCAGACTTCAGGCTTTGTTAAAATATTCTAAAAGACAAATCCTTCTTAAACCATCCTATTTGCCATGAGTCAAAATATCGTAAACAATAAAAAACTGTAATAAAATTTAACACCAAAAACGATGAAGAAACTTCTTATGACTCTCACTCTCGCCGTGGCGGCGATGATAGCAATACCAACTGCAGCAAACGCACAGGATAATAAATCCGAACAGACTAAAGAATGCTGCAAAGATAAAAAAGAATGCAAGAAGGAAAATTGCAAGAACGAAAATTGCAAGAAGGGAGACTGCAAGAAAGCTGATTGCTCTAATGAATGCCCTAAACATTCAAAGAGAATGGGCAAAGGCAAAAAGGGTATGAGAACCATGTCCGGACAAGCCATGCGCGGCGACAGTAGAAAGATGAAGGCACAAAAAGAAGGCCGCATGCACAAGGAGATGCGTCGCGCTGACGGTGAAAACCCAATGTTCAAGGGCATTACTCTCTCTGAAGAGCAGAAGACGAAGATGAAAGCTCTTCGTGAGAAGAACATGGCTGCCGAAAAGAAAACTAAAGCCGACATGAAAGCAAAAAGCAAAGAAGAAATGCAGAAGCTTCGCGCCGAATTCGACAAGGAAGTGGAAAAAATCCTCGATAAGGACCAGCTCAAGCAGTATCAAGCCAACAAAGCTGACATGGAAGCTAAACGAGCCGCCAAAGCTAAAAAATCAGACAAATAATAAAACCCGCTTCACAAAAACGGAAAATGGCCTATCCCTGAGGGGAGCTGGCCATTTTTTCTTTCCTAATAAACGATTCCCAATAAGACTACTTCTACTAATTAGTCTAATTAGTCTTATTTACCTGAATTCAATTTAATTCTACAACACCAACTCTTCAAAAAGACGTGAAAATGTGCTTTCAAGATCCTGACATATTCCAGGGTGTGGACGAGATGTCTGGATGACGCTGCTTTTTACCGCTGATATCCATCTGAATCGCTCCTCTACCGGATATTGTGCAATCGGACCAGCAGATGCCTTTCCCTCTGCTATATCAACAAACGCCTGTAGTTGCAGATTAAGAAGTTCAGCATTGACATCAGGACACATTGAAGTAAGTTTTGCTATTGGAAGATTGATACTCACTTTGATCCATCGACGCCGTTTACACATCATTGCCAGTCCGACATTGATGAATTCCTCCCTTTCTACTCTCGGCACATAACGCACCACGGCATACTCATATTTATTTAGCTCTTGCATCTTCAACACTCTTTACAATGTCTACATCATCAAGTCTCTTCATCAGAAACTTCCTGTATACTTCTCTTCTTTCCTCACCCTCTTCTTCTGAAGCTTCATCCCAGCGAAGCCAGTCAGAAGGGATAGCATCCACTATTTCAGAAAGTTTTTCTCGTGTCAATTTTTGCCGTAATGCGGCATCCGCCTCTCTCATTTTTGTAGCTTTGCGAAGTAGAGCATGGTCTTTAATATAAGGAAAAGCAGTCATGGCACTTTTCTCCCAATCGCTCCAGGCATGATGGAAATAAAATGACGCCCCGTGGTCGATGAGCCACGTCTCTGAATGCCATACAAGCATATTAGTGTTCTTTACTGTCCTATCCACATTTGTGATAAACGTATCAAGCCACACTATCTTCGAAGCTAATTGATCATCCACCTGATTCACATATGGGTCAAGGGTCATGGCTCCTTGAAGATAATGCACACCAAGATTTAATCCCTGACTCCATTTGAGAAGGTCTTGAATCTCTTCATCTCCTTCAGCCTGACCAAAATATTCATCCAAATTCAAAAAGACTTGTTCAGGAACAAGGAAACCGGCAGCCCTTGCTATTTCACTCCCAAGGAAATCTGCTATAAGTGCCTTCTCTCGATGGCCTGATCCTCGAAATTTTACTACATACTTAAAGCCATCGTCTGCCTCGGCAAGTGCCGGCAGCGAACCACCCTCTCTAAGAGGAGTTATATATCTCGTTAAGTTTTGATTTCTGATTTCCATATCAATTGTTGATGCGATTATTGCTATCGACTCATTATCATAACCCAAACTTGCCAATACTTGTTCATTCCGCTATTTTTTAATTATTTTCTTTTTCACTAAAATTTTTCTTTGTAATTTTGAGCATGGAAACTATCAAGATATTGAAATACCCCTCTCCAGTTGGCGATATGATTCTTGGCTCTATAGGAAATAAGCTTTGTCTATGCGATTGGGATATTGAGAAGCGCCGTGCCATTATCGATAGGCGTATCTGCCGGAAGTTTAACTCTGAAATTGAAGAAGGGAGTTCTGAAATAATCCGAAAGACTTTAGATGAGCTTAACGAATATTTCGCAGGTGTGCGCCAACGATTTTCCATACCGCTGATATTTTCGGGCTCAGAATTTCAATGTCGAGTATGGAGCGAGCTTATGAAAATTCCTTATGGAACTACTATCACTTACGCTCAACTCGCTCACAGAATAGGGAATCCGAAAGCTGTAAGAGCGGTAGCAACAGCTAATTCCAACAACCCTATATCCATCATCGTGCCCTGTCATCGGGTAATAGGAAGCAATGGCAATCTTACGGGCTATGCAGGTGGACTACAAGCCAAACAAGCCTTAATCGCTCTGGAATCTTCCGCATACTCTTTGCCAAACCATATTTTTTAGCTAAATTTGCACTCTAAAGTATCTTTGACATGAATTATTCTAAACATCAAATATGCGCTATCGTCGCAGTGGGCGATGATTTTGAAATTGGCTATAATGGGGATTTGATTTGGCACATAAAAGAAGATTTGAAAAGATTTAAGAGCCTTACGATGGGACACCCTGTAGTCATGGGTCGCAAGACCCGCGAATCGCTTCCGAAAGCTCTACCTGGACGCACAAACATCGTAATCACCCGCCAACCCGATTATGTGGCAGCAGACTCTCTGACAGCACATTCTCTTGATGAAGCGCTCGAAATGGCTAAAAAAGCTGAAGGTTCTGATAAAATTTTCATAATAGGTGGCGGTCAGATCTATGAAGAAGCATTCCCTTTGCTTGATTCTTTGGAAATCACCCATGTTTATGACACCCCCCAGGATGTCGACACGTTTTTTCCCAAAGTGACAAAGGATGACTGGGATTTGACCAATATGTCTGAAATATTTGAGACAAATTCCGGATTGAAATATGATTTCGAATCCTTCTCCCGACGGAAAAATAATTAAGAAACCTGACCCCTACCCATGACCCCAAAAACCTCCTGACAAATGAGAGTAGCTATCAAAATAGGCAGCAATGTATTGACCCGACCAGACGGATCTCTTGATGTGACAAGAGTTTCTGCCATAGTTGACCAAGTGTGCCGACTGCGAAACGCCGGAATTGAAACCATTCTGATTTCATCCGGTGCGGTAGCTTGTGGAAGAGGCGAATGTCGCGACCTTGACACCTCTCGCCTCGACAACGTCAGCCAACGTCAGTTTTTCTCCGCCATCGGGCAGGTTAAACTTATAAATCGATACTACGATCTATTCCATGAGCATGGAGTCAGAGTTGGTCAAGTCCTCACCATGAAAGAGAGTTTCTCAACTCGTCGGCATTATCTCAACCAGCGAAATTGTATGTTGGTGATGCTCGAAGCTGGGGTGATCCCTATAGTCAATGAAAACGACACAATCAGTGTCACTGAACTGATGTTTACTGATAATGATGAACTTTCAGGGCTTATTGCCACCATGCTCGACTGTGATGCTCTTGTGATATTGAGCAATATCGATGGGATATTCGATGGAGATCCACGCAAGGAAGGAGCTCGACTTATACCCATCGTCAGTCAAGAGGATGAGATCAGTAGCGTCATTGTGGCTGAAAAATCAGGCTTCGGACGTGGCGGTATGGTGACAAAGCATCGTATAGCTCGCAAAGTTAGCGACGAAGGTATCGAGGTAATTATTGCAAATGGCAGACGTGAAAATATCCTGACCGATATCCTGATCACAAAGAATCCTCTCACCCCATGCACAAGATTCCTGCCCTCTCAAACACCCGTTTCATCCATGAAACGTTGGATTGCACATAGTGAAGGTTTCGTAAAAGGCGTAGTGAAAATCAACGAAAAAGCATCCGAATCTCTTACATCTTCAAAGGCTGCATCACTATTGCCCGTTGGAGTCACTGAAATTGAGGGAGATTTTGAGAAAGACGACCTTGTGAAAGTTGTTGACAACTCAGGAGCCACAATAGGCATCGGACGTGTATCCTATAGTGCAGAAGAGGCGTGTAAACTAATCGGCATCCATGGATGCAAGCCCCTTATACACTATGATTATCTCTACATCGAATAAAAATTTCCGACAACTGTAATGACAATGACAACGACGACTACGAATATGATGGAAAAGGCGAAAATCGCTTCCTCCGACCTGCTGAAGCTCGACGACTCTAAAATATCCGCAATTCTTCTCCATGTCGCAGACACTCTTGAAGCCGACACGGATCTGATCCTTAAGGCAAATGCTATAGATATGGAGAAGATGAAGGCGGATGATCCAAAGCGAGATCGACTCTTGCTTACATCGGCACGTTTAAAGGCAATTGCCGACGATATGCGTTCAGTCGCATCTCTTCCATCCCCCCTGAAAGAGATAGATAAGAGAATTCGCCCCAATGGCCTTGAAATTACTCGTGTTGCAGTGCCTTTCGGAGTTATTGGAGTCATTTTTGAGGCTCGACCTAATGTGACCTGCGATGTTTTCTCCCTCTGTTTTAAAAGTGGAAATGCGTGCGTGCTGAAGGGTGGACATGATGCCGACAATAGCAACAAGGCAATTGTTCGTTCCATTCATCGCGCGCTCTCCGACAATGATATAAATCCATCAGTACTGACTCTGCTTCCTTCTACTCGTGAGGCTGGGGAAGCAATGATGACTGCGCGCGGATTGGTAGATGTGATAATTCCACGCGGTGGGCGCCAGCTAATCGACAGCGTTCTGGCTCACTCCACAGTTTCGGTGATTGAAACCGGTGCCGGAGTCTGCCATACTTACATTGATGAAGAAGCCGACATTGCAATAGCTACAGCTATTGTCAACAATGCTAAAACTCGACGAGTAAGCGTTTGCAATGCCCTCGACTGCGCTATAATCCACAAGTTGCAGCTTGAACATCTCCCTGAAATCTGTGCTCCTTTAAAAGAGCATGATGTGGCTATTTATGCTGATGAAAGAGCTTTTGGAGCCCTCTTAGGCAAATATCCCGACAATTTGTTGAAGCATGCTCAGCATGAAGATTTTGGGAGGGAATTCTTGAGCTATGCAATGGCTATCAAGACTGTCGACAACTTAGATGAAGCCATTGGGCATATCGCCAAGCATGGTTCAGGACATAGCGAGGCGATCGTCACAGAGCTTCGATCATCGGCAGAATCTTTCTGCCGCAATGTGGATGCAGCTTGCGTCTACGTCAATGCCCCGACATCATTCTCAGATGGCGCTCAATTTGGATTGGGAGCCGAGATTGGTATCTCAACTCAGAAGCTTCATGCGCGAGGTCCCATGGGTCTTGAGCAGCTCACCACATATAAATGGATAATCAAAGGCAACGGTCAAACCCGACCCTAACCAAAGTAAGCAAGCATGCTACGCATGCGTCCCACCAAGTCAAAATAAGTAGCAAGCGCACTCCGTGCGCGTCCCCGCGCGTCTTTAGGTAGCAAGTCCTACAAAAGCACAGTGCCTCGGAGATGCGCTTTATGAAATAGTAAGGAATAAAACACAAAAACAATGATAAAAATAGGCGATACAGTAAGATATCTCAATGCCGTAGGAGGCGGCGTTGTGCGTAAGATCGAAGGAAAAGTGGCATATGTAGACGAAGACGGTTTCGAGACACCGGTCCTTGTCAATGAACTGGTAGTAGTGCTCCCGGCCGGACATGAGAAAAAAACAGGTGCCCCGAATCTCTTCTTCGACCAAAAGGCATTCGATGCCGCCAAAAACCGCACGCAGCAACCTTCAAAAGAGATTCCGGCTCCGGCTCTCACTTCTCAACAACCTGAAAAAGTAGTGGAAACAGGATATGGTGACAAATTGAATATAGCCATAGCGTTCGAACCTATATCTATCCGAGATCTCAGCAAGTCTGACTTCAATGCAGTTTTAGTCAACGACTCTAATTATTTCCTCTATTTCTCTTTCCTGCGCAGAAATGCTGACGAAAGGGGTTGGCACACAGTGTATGCCGGAGAAGTGGCACCAAACGAATTGATCGATATAGCCGTCGTCAGACATGGCGAACTCAACGATTATGAAAAAATTGCCATTCAGTATCTGGCATATAAGAAAGATAAAGAATTTGAGATGAAACCGGCTGCCACCATCAGTAGGAAACTCGATCTTTCAAAATTCTTCAAACTTCATTGTTTTCGACCCGGCATATACTTTGAGTCTCCAGTCATGGAAATATCTCTTGTCAAAGACGATAAAGCTCAAGCCGACATGACATCATTGGTGTCGGAGTATTCTGCCACTCTGACAAATGCTGTTCCGAAAGATAATCAAACAAAAAAGCAAGGAAGAGGGAAAGAGCTTAACCCGCATAAACTTTTACCACTTATTGAAGTAGATCTCCACATTGACTCATTGGTCGACACTACTGCAGGTATGGAAAACAAAGACATGTTGCAGCTTCAACTTGACACAGTGCGCAAGACAATGAAAGAAAATTCCAAGCGCAAAGGACAAAAGATAGTATTCATCCATGGCAAAGGGGATGGAGTGCTTCGCAAGGCAGTACGCGACCTCCTAAAAAAGGAATATCCTCACAGCGAACTCCAAGACGCCTCCTTCCAGGAATACGGCTTCGGCGCCACCCTCGTCACCATCCACTCATAGTGCCCCCTCCCGAAGCAACGCATGGAAGTCCCGATCTCCGAGCGGGACAATCCTTCCCAATCCTCCCTTTTATCTCTTTGTTACTGCCACCTGTCCAAAAAAGTAGACAGCCCTGCTTTTGTAAAGGCTCGCGTTATGCAGCAACAATACGGTAGGCTTGGTCAGCTTCGGGACAATCCCATCTATGAATCCAATGAATTTATCGGAGCTTATGTTGTCCCGTGTTGTGAAACAAAAATTAAGCGTTAAGATATGGGATATGGAATACTAATCCTTTAGGCAGCCGATGGGGACAACGAGGACTCCATCCGTGCGACGATATGCGTAATCGCCTACGGCGGTCAGAACCATCTCAAAAGATGGGGCTTTCATTTTGGTGGTATCTATGCGCTTCCGAAGCTCTATTAAGTTGGCAGCTCCTTCATTTATAAGCTTATCCCCACCCAATTTGATTTCGATGAGACCGTACTTTCCATTACGAAGATGGACTACCGCATCGCACTCCAAACCGGTCTTGTCTCTGAAATGATAGACTTTTCCCTCAAGAGGTTGCGCATACACTCTCAAATCTCTTACACATAAACATTCAAAAATAAATCCGAAGGTATTAAGGTCGTTTATAAGGTCTTCCGAACTTATACCCAAAGCGGCACATGCTATTGATGGGTCCACATAATAGCGCGTATCAAGGGTTCGAATAGCCGACTTGCTCCTAAGATTCGGACTCCATGCCGGCATATCTTCTATCACAAATATATTTTTCAGTGCGTTGATATATGAATAAATGGTTTTATCACTTATATCTACAGTATCATTTTCCTTTATATCCTGCAGAATAGTTGTCGCGCTCGCCTGAGTTCCTTGATGGCGTGCGTAAGATCTCATTATTCTTCGCGTTCGTTCCTCATCACGCTCGACATTATCAACTCGAGAAATATCAGTCCGTACTATTGCTTCAAAATAGTTTATAGCTTGGCGCAAAGCCGATTTAGCATTACCCTTATCTACTGCTTTTGGCCACCCACCTCTACACGCAAAAAAAGCGATATCTGAAAGACTATGTCGATTGGTTCCTCTGACGGATTCTGAAGAATTGGAAAAGAGTTTTCCAAGACTTACCTCCCCGGTTGAATCGGACGATTCCCAAAGTGTCATAGGCCGCATGGTTAGCCATGAGATTCTTCCGGTACCACTATGTTTCATCTCCATCTTTTCTTTTGGAGGAGGCACAGCCGAGCCTGTCAAAATGAATTGACCGTCATTTCTTCGATGATCAACTTCAAACCTTACAGCATCCCATATTTTTGTGGCTATTTGCCATTCGTCAATTAATCTTGGAGTAGGACCATTCAGTATAAAACTGATATCAGTTTCGACCAGCTGCAGATACTGGTTTCGTTTTACCGGATCATCCATATAAATGACGCTATTGGCAGCTTGTTCTGCTGAAGATGTCTTACCACATGCTTTTGCACCTTCAATCAAAACTGCTCCCATCGCATCTAATTCATCTTTTAAGATTCCATCTATAATTCGGGGACGATATACTTCCATTGATAACTTATTTTTCTTTATAACAAGAATAAAAGCATAATTGTTTCCGTACTTGGCGCGTTTTAGCTTCCGTACTTGGCGCATTTTCGCTTCCGTACTTGGCGCATTTTCGCTTCCGTACTTGGCGTGATTTCGCTTCTGTACTTGGCGCATCTGCATTATATTAAGTGACATTGTCTCTTGTTCATTTTTCCGTAATCAAGGCACTCAACTTTCGCATGCTAAAAAACTTCACGCAAAGGCGCAAAGGGGCAGAGATAAAAAAACTAATACCGAAAGTTGAGTCAGCTAATATTTTGATTCTTAATCTTAAAAGTATAGCACGTTTTTGCTTCTAACAAAAACATATTTCTTAGTTAGAGGACTCAAATAATTATTCAAAAATCTGTCAAAGACTTGCAAATATCAGAAAAAGTTTATAAATTTGCATTTGCAGACCGTCTTTTGGAAGCCCCGGTCTGGGGTAAAGAGAGGTGGGAATCTGCAAATGCGCTAAAACATAGCGCAATAGAGAACATTTTGAAAGCGTTTATCTGACGCTAATCTCTTGATTGTTAGAAATTCTAGCACAATTTCATTGGAGTCTAGGATTAAGCAACGGTAGGCGCCCATATGGATATGCTATACTTTCATCGGAAAAGTAATCCGTGAGGATTACACATTCGATGCACTTGTTGCATATACAAGCGTGGGCTTCTGCGTTGCCATCCAACTCCAATAGGCAATGCGAGAAGCCTATAACAGAAGGATGGCAACAGATACAGATTCCTGCGCTTGAACTGAATACCATTCTTTAACAGGGTGGTATTCAGCGTTTATTTATATAGTTGCAGCCTGATTTGTTCCCAAATAGTTCCCATATTTTGAAATGTCGGTATTTCTCTCACTATGTCGATTTCAGATTCAGGCATCTGGGAATTACATAGTAAGTTTTCATAAAAAGGCACAGATTCGAAAGCCGACTTACGGGAAGGCTCTGGCGTACTTGTCCTGTTCGGCTTTGCCGATGTAATTTCTTGTCTGTTCCATGAAATATGCT
>CAZGGB010000084.1:0-13741 GCA_964525115.1 uncultured Sangeribacter sp.
CTCTATGGCAGAATACATAATCATCACCTTCATCGCCGCCTCTTTGGCGGCGATTGCCATTTCTAAATGGCATATTCGCAAATAATCTATAAATGTGTCTTTTAAAAAGAATACTTACATCCTTCTTTGATTTTTTGAAAAAAATATCTATTTTTGTATTAGCAAATAGAAATTCGCATTGTTGGGATATAGTAGGTTGCTAAATTGATAGGTGCTTCGCATCCCCGGATAAGACACAAATTTGCTTAAAATACAAAAATGGAATAACTTATAAATATAGCTAACTATGGATTTTGATTCAAGATTATTAAGCGATTCAATCTCGAGATTACCTGACATTAAACGTCTAAAAATAGACAGAAACAAGGATATTGCTGAATTATGTACTGATGCGATTGGCACAGTTATACCAATTATTCCTTTAATAAAAACTTCTGTAAATTCTTATGCCCATTACAAGGAACGCAAATTCGCTAAAAGATGCATTATATTTTTATCATCCTTGTCTGATGTGGATATGACTCAAGAAAAGCTAAATGATTTTATCAAGGAATTGTACAAGCATACTCAGGAGGATGGTTACGACACGATTGTCGGGATGATTGATAGGCTTGACAATGAAAACAAGGCTTTGATTCTTTCTAAGCTTGTGAGGCATTGTGCAGAAAAAGAACTTGGGGTCGCTGAATTTCTTAGAGTTGTCAATGCGCTTGAAAGAACCCCTTTTTCTGATTTGAAAGGTCTTTCGAAATATGTACAAGATTTCTATGAAGCCGGAGAATCTGAAATATTGGCTGCTTCAGGGCTTATCATACAAACAAACATCCGACCGGGGGTGTGGAACAATGGTAATGATGGTGGATTTAAGTATGGATTGTCGAAAGTGGGAGAGAATATGCTTCGATATGGCTTCGAATCTTCGGAATCTAAATATCAAGGGGAAGGCATTGACATTGGGATGCGACCCATATCGGATTCAGTGATAGAGGATATAATAAATGGAACTTATTCAAACTCATAAATATGAATGATACTTACAACGAACCGATTACGTTGCTGAAAAGTATAGGGGATGCTCTTAACAGTATGGATCATCCACAGGCTGGAGCATTATTAGATTTATTTGATCAAAAGTTCAATGGTACCAGCTTGCATCGGGACATTATATATAATCGATTAATTTTAGAAGCGGAACTTGCCATGCGTACCGGAGTGGTTGGAAATTCAATTGACCATCTTATCAGAATGCTCAAAATTTTTGATTCTACTCCAGAATTGAAAGTGAAGCTGCTGTTAAGAGCGGGGCAATTGGAGTGTATTTCGAACCGGCTGGGTATATCGCCACAATATTTCTCACAAGCATTAGGGTTATCTGAAGAGATTGGCGATCTGAAATTAATTGCTGAAGTTTATCAATCGATAAGCAGGATGTTCTCGCAGAGATATCCAGGCCTTTCATTATATTTTATTCGAAAGGCTGAATTAAAATATAAGGACTGCGGCAAGATGAAGGAGGCTTTTATATGCAGGATGCAGCGAGCTCTTCTGTATACTTTCTGTCTACGAGCAGGTCGTATAGATCCGAATCGGTCCCAGAGATTCTATAATGAGGCTATGGATATTGTCGGAAAGGAGCTTGATGACAATCTTAATCAATTTGAGAAAAAACATTGCAGGTATATAAAAGCTTATTTTGAAAGAGATGAGGAAGAGTTATATACGTTGATAAAAGAATTGGATGGTATAAATGCGCTTCCGGACAAATGCAGATACATGGATGCGTATGTAGGAATGTGTGTAGAAAAAGGTCTATGGGAGAAAGCGACTGAGATGTTTGTTGCTTATAAGGATAGTTGCAGGCAACTTCATGCAGGGGAACCTGATATTGAGAGCAACCTTTCTGAAATGGAACATATAATTCGAAATCGGATTCCGGCTAATTTTATCCCGCATCATCTTTTAAAAAGAGAGGATGAGCCGATAACCCTTTTTGACATACTTGATCATTATTCCTTGGAAGATGAAGCATTTGCGCTCGACAAAAGTATACTGAGAAGTCTTCTGCCATCTTATGAGCAAGAAGGATATTTTGAGGCAATCCAAATGCCGGATGGTGATACGCGTCTATATCCGATGGGATTGGCATTCAATGTGTATTATAGGGGGCAGTCAAAATATTATGAAAAGTCATATCCCTCATTATATCGTAAGGGCGTAACTGATTCTGAAGTATTTGTAGAGCGAATGCGTTACGAGGAACTTAAACGATGCATTGCGGATTATCCAATCACCGTATATTTCAAAAATGGCATCTCCATAAAAGCTCCGGATGGCACTGAAATACCTATTTCTCTTTCGGTGGATGCATTGGCTTTGGCTCAACACTATGGAATAAAGACAGAGCTAATGGATATTACCACAGATAAATTCGTAGCTGCGTTTTTTGCTTCCACAATATGTAAAGACAATATTTATTATCCCATAACCACCCCACAGGATAAGAAAGGCGTATTTTATCGTTATTGGGAGATTAAACCCGAAAATGAAAAGTTGAGTGCTGTAGGACTACAGCCCTTCTCTCGGCCTGGGGAGCAATGTGGCTTGGTCTTGAAGATGACAAAAGGGGAGGATTTCAATGATATAGTGGGGAGTAAAGATTTCTTCACGCATGATCCATCAGTGTCGGAGTTTCTATTCAATTATACCAACAGAAGCAAGAAATTATTTCCCGAAAGTCAGTTGACAGAACATGCTGAAAAGATTGTAAAAGCTAATAAGCTCTCGGTTTGGGCTTTCAACGAAGCAAAAAAAGAATTCTATCCTGATACTCCCGAAGAATTATTACATCAATACTTGCGTGAGCAGAATATAGAACTTGATGATGAGGTTACATTTGCATTCTCTGAAGAGGAGATAAAGCAATGTCAAACTGACTGGGAAAACGGGAATAAAGAAAATACATTGCAGAGGATATATTCACGGTTTGTATATAATGCTCCAATATAAAACACCGTCATCGCCGCCTCCATGGCGGCGATTGCTGTTTTTAAATGGAGAAGCGAAAGATAAGTTGAAAGAATAAGATCTTTTTTGCAAAATAATTTGGATAAAAATGCTTTTTTGCTTACCTTTGCAATAGGTTAAAATTTTTCTTCTCATGAGTGATTCTACATTTATATACATAAATCCGCTGACTGATTTCGGATTCAAGTACATTTTCGGAAGATATGCTGACAAGGAATTCATAATCTCTTTCCTGAATGCCTTGAAAGTTGGTCCAAAACCCATCGTAAATGTAAAATTCATAGACAAGGAGAAGAAAGGAGAATCAAAAGATGACCGTGCTCTCATATACGACCTGCATTGCGAACTGGAAGACAACAGCAAAATAATAGTAGAGATGCAGAATCGCTATCAGATCCATTTTGCTGACCGAGCCATATATTATTTGGCTGCAGATCTGTATGCTCAGAGTGAAAAGGGGGATGAATGGAACTATAAGTTGACACCTGTCTATGGTGTCTTCTTAATGAATTTCGAATGGAAAGACGTGAAGAAGCAACATCTTAGGGAGGATGTATGTTTATATAATATGCAGACCAAGAGTGTGTTCTCCGATAAGATGAGAATGACGTTCCTGAAAATCCCTATGATGGACAAGAATGCTGAGGAGTGCAAGACCACTCTTGAGAGATGGATTTATATACTAAAAAATATGGAGAAGATGGAAGCTATACCCCAAACATTTAACAATGAACCTGTTTTCAGGAGACTTGGACAGGTAGCGAAATATGCTGCCTTGACGGATAAAGAAAAGAAAGCATACAGAGAATCCTTAAAGGTGTATCGAGATAACTATGCCATTGCTCAGACCGAACGTATTGAAGGAAGAGCTGAGGGAAGAGCCGAGGGCAGAGCCGAAGGCAGAGCCGAAGGAAGAGCTGAGGGCAGAGCTGAGATTATAGCTGAAAAGACCAAATTGGCGAGGGAGATGGGACTTTCTGAAGACATCATTTCCCAGCTCTTTGGAGTCAACTGACAGATTTTCTTGATGATCTCCACCCCCATTCCCTCGAATTCGAGTTCGTCCATACCTTAACAGACGATATCCAGTTTGTTGGTGAATAAAGATAAATCAAATGATCGCCGAATACATTATGATTGATTTCATCGCCGCCGTAATGGCGGCGATTTTTGTTTTGGCAAGGGGGTGGAGTGGGTTGGATGCTTATCACTGGGATATCTGGGATGCGGAGAAGTATTGATCGCGTATGGGCTTTGTAACTTTATCTCCTTTGAGGATAATATCGTCTTGGAGACGGATGTCTTGGGATGAGGCTCCGATCTTGACGGTATACTTACCCGGCTCAATATTCCATTGGCGTTGGCCGTCGTTGGTGTAATAGCCGAATTGGTCGGGATAGAGCGTAACCTTTACATTTTTAGTCTCTCCGGGTGCCAACGATACTCTTGCGAATCCCTGAAGCTTTATCGGACGGATATTCTGATTTTCTTCGGTGGGCGACAGATATACCTGTGCTATCTCGTCGGCTTTAATATTTCCGGTATTCTTCACGTCAAACGAAACCGCAATACCTTCAGATGCAGTAGAGGCATCTTTGTCGACCACAAGATTAGCGTATTCAAAAGTGGTGTAGCTTTTGCCATAGCCGAATTCCCATGCTACTCGCGGATCTTTTTCTGCAGAATATAGATAGCAAAGAGGACCATAGACTTCTGTATTGGGATAGCTTACCGACAGTTTGCCTGACGGAGACACCTTTCCATAAAGGATATCAGCCAAAGCATTGCCACCCTCTTCGCCGGGATACCACGCTTGGATGATTGCCGCACATTTGTCTGCTATACCGGATATCACTTGGGCTCGACCTCCAAATAATACAAGGACAACCGGTTTGCCGGTAGCAATCAATTCCTTCACATATTCTTCCTGACGGCCCGGAAGAGTCAGACCTTGGCGGTCGCGATTCTCACCACAGAGCATTACATTCTCTCCCATAGCTGCTATTATGACATCTGCTTCCTTTGCCATTTTAAAGGCCTCTACCCTATCGGCTTTTTCACCAGAGTCAACCTTTCTGTGAAGGGTCCTGTATTCCCAAGCACGCTCATCACCAAATTTATTGAACTTTGTCTCAATGGTATCTGTCCAGTCGCAACCACGAGAATAGGAAATCTCAATATTTTCAGGCTTACGTGATTTGAGACCTTCCAGTAGTCTTACGATATGAGGATTATCCACTTCGTCCATCCTCATCTTCCAGAAATAGTTCATGCTTGGGAAAGAATAGTCGCCACACATTGCCCACATAGAGTTGGCGTTCGGTCCGGTGACAAACACCTTCTCATTATCCTTCAGTGGGAGCACACCATTATTTTCAAGAAGCACGACTGACTGCGAAGCAATGTCGTAGGCTGTCTGACGCTCTTCGGGAGTGTCAAGTTTGATATCTTCCTTGCTATAGAAATAGGCATCCTTGTCAAAAAGACCTGCTTCCATCTTATATTTCAGCACATTCTTGACTGCCTTTTCGAAAGTCTCCTGCGACACGAGGCCTTTATCGATAGCATCTTGAAGATTAGCATAGCATGTGCCATTACAGAAATCCACGTCAGTTCCCCCATTGATAGCCATGGCAGCCTTCTCAGTATTATCTTTACCAGGAAGCTGGTCGATGGCAGTATAGTCGCTGACCACCATTCCGTCAAAACCAACGTAATCGCGAAGGATATCACGAAGAATCCATTCATTAGCGGCACAGTTAGTGCCTTTAACGGCATGATAACCGGGCATAACGGCTTTACTATCGGCAGTGCGTATCATAGCTTCATGAGGAAGTAGGATTTCTTCCATAATCTCTTTCTCTTCAGCGTCGCCACCACCGCCATAGCCAAGGTAATGCTTGGAGCATGCACCGACACCCTTTTTGAGGTCGCCTTGTTGAAGACCATTAACGAATGCAACACCCATCACAGCCGACAAATAGTCGTCTTCACCATAGGATTCCTCAAGACGATTGAATGATGGGTCGCGGCAAACGTCTACCATCGGGGAAAGAGACAGCACACCACCAATCTGACGAAGAGCATTGCCGGTCTGAAGGGTTTTCAGTTCGCCGAGTTCCGGATTGAAGGAACAAGCCTGCCCTATCTGTTGAGGATATATGGTGGAGCCAAGTGTGTTGACCCCGGAGAGCACTTCCTCATGGAAGAGAGCAGGAATGCCACTGGGTGTGTTATGAATAAGCCAATCCTGCAAGGCTGCCACCTTGTCGCGGAGCACATTGGGCTCCAATGGGATCTGGCTTGCAAACTGACAGAAATGTCCCATACCATTTGGTATGAGGGAATCGCACTTGGCAGTATCAAGATTGCCGTTTTCATCGAAAAGCTCGTCCATCATGCAGCTTCGGAGCTGCATGATGCGCTCTTCCTGACTCATACGATCGTAGAGTGCATTCACGCGAGAGTCAACATCACTCACTTTTTCTTGGCAGCCAGTCATGGCAGCTATAGCGCATATTGCCATTAATGATGATTTTTTCATGTATATGTTTATAAGTGTTAGAAATAGTGGGTCAGAGAGAATGTGACGCGGTTTTCGCGGAAGGTGAAGGGGCCTTTGAAGATGTCGGTCATGCCTAGGGCTGCTTCTACACAGATGGTCGCAATGTCGAAGTCTGCTCCCAGTCCTATTTTCCAAGCGCAGTCTACGGGGTGCATGTTGCCATTCTTTCCGAAGAGGTCGGTGCTTATAATATCTTGCCAGGTTTTGTCTTTGACATTAATTTTTCCAGCAAAGGCATAGCTGAGTTCGGGACCGGTATAGAAACGCATGGGTAATGAATCGACAAGATAGTAGGAGTAACCGATGACTAAGGGGAGTCTGAATCCTAATTTGTAGAGTGAGGGTCCTTTTGCTTCACTCATCATATCTCCTATGATGACCATATCATTATAAGAGTATGAATCATAGAAAAAGGAGAGTCCGGGCTCAAGGAAAATCGCATCGTTGAACCAATATGAATAGACAGCCCCGAGAGTACCGCCATATCCCATACGGAAATCGTCTATTTTACCGTCGTTTCCGCCAAGGCCAACCTTGCCGGGGATGTTGATGTCGAAGGCGGCTCGGATGCTCCAAGAATTGCTACTCTGAGCAAAAACGGAAAAGGCTGAAATAGCACAAGCAATAATCAAAAGGATTTTCTTCATAGCCAAGAATAGTTATAAGTGGAACGTATGTAAGATAAACGTATATATCAACTCTAAATTGTAAGTAGCTCACAAAAATTAAACGACATATGTAATCCAAGCAAGCGCAAGGGCCTTGATAAGATAACTGCGGCTAATCTTGGCCATCTTGGCATTGTCGCTCAGTCGCTTAGCTCGCTAAGCTCCTTCGCTCCGCAGCCAACCTGACTCAAGATTATCTCGCATTTATCATATCATTAATTTTTGTGAGCTACATAAAATATTTAAGTAAAGTGCACAACTCAGATATGGAAATGGAGGATTAAGAGTTTTTAACATATCATATTTTTGGAATTTGACTAATTTTAATTAATTTTGAGAAAAATTTTACTTTTTGAACAAGATACAGGTAAAAATTATTGTTTAATTCTATATAATTCAATTTGCATGAAACACATTACATCTACCGTGCTTTTATGTGCAGTTTCTGTGCTGGGTGCATCAGCCCAGACCATCATCATCACTGACAAGGATGGTGTAGCTCACAGATTCAATGCTGACTATGTGAAGGAAATCACTTTTGAGCCTGCGCAATCGCAAGATGACGCAGTCGATCTCAACATCGCCTCTGTCGCAGTGAACCCCTACAATCTTAAAAATATTGAGGTGACTCTCACGAGTGAAAATGGGGATATCGTTGACCTTGACCTCTATCAACCATCTACCATGTGGCTGTCTGCCGGGAAGTATGTTGTAGACGGATCAAATGGTGAGTTTACCCTTGATCCAGGCTATTCCAAAATCACAATCGGTGGCGAACAGAAAACGCTTAAGGGCGGCAGCCTTGAGATTAAGCTCGATGGTGAGGTCTACACATTCAACGTTGATCTTGTAGTGGGTGACGACATCAATCTAAAGGGCACCTATACCGGTAAGCTTTCAAACTTCGGACCGACAGCAAACTTTGATCTTGCCGGAGTTGCTTATGTAGAAGTAAATGACCCAAAGCCAAACGGTTTCTACTATAGGTTTAATGATGCTAACTGGAAAATTGAGATGCGCATCGACCTTTACTCTGAAGGAGACGCTCCAAAGTCCGGCACTTACACTTTCTCAGAATCTACCGACAACGGTTGTGCCGGAAGCTATGTCAACCTCTATTCTCCTTACAACGACTCTTCAAGCTTCAAAGAAGGAACAGTGACTGTGGAAGAAGATGGAGAAAATACAGTAATTAAGGTCAATGGAGTTCTTTCCAACGGTCTTCCTATGACAGCTTCCTTCTCCGGAACTTTGCCGGCTCGCCCTGCTAAATGATTGCAAAATAATAACTAACTTTTAAAGACATCAAATATGAAAAAACATATATTAGCAGCGTTGCTCGCGCTTGTATTGATGCCATCAGCATTGATTCAGGCATCATCTTCGTATTCGCTGCTTGTCAATACAGTAGACGGTGCCACTGTCGAATATGCTTTTGAGTATCTTCCTGTTGCCACTTTTGAGGGTGACGTAATGATTATTTCCGACGACCGTAGTGCCGAAAGCGTGCGTTACGCTATGGAAAATATCATAAATATGACTTTCAAGTCCGCTTCAACTGAAGTTGAGAGTGTGGCTGAGACTAATCTAATCAAGATCTCCACTGCCAATGATATACTGACAGTGGCAGGGGTGGCTAACGGCTCACAACTGAAGATCTACGATGTTGCTGGAAAATTGGTTGCGGCAGCGATAGCTGATGAAGCCGGGAGTGTTTCTGTCAATATTGCCAATCTGGGTAAAGGCGTGTATGTCGTGACTATGCCTGAGCACTCATTTAAATTTATCCGTTGACTATGAAAAAGAAATTAATGGCGGCATTTGCTGCCGCATCTTTGCTCATCCCGGCAATTGCACAAAACTATAAAGTAGTGGTGACCACTACCGACGGAGAGAAAACAGAGTTTGAGACATCATCACTTGCAAATATCCGCTTTGAGAATGCTCCCGATTATGCACCACTTGAATATTTCATTGATGGAGCATACACATCAAAAGGAGATGTGGGCATCTACGCCTTCACACTTGCAAGTTCTCAGCCAGATCAGTGGGGACTGCCTCCTCACGTCGGAGATGCAGAGCTTTCCCTGGAGCTGTTAGGAGCCTTGAGCGACGACTATACAAATGCACAGTTGCCCGAAGGATACTATCGTGCCGGAGCAGGCAATAGTGCGGGTGAATTTGACATTCAGAAGTCGGGACTAACCTTACGCCTTGATGAAGGAGAGGATGGCACCAACATGTATCCGATCATTGATGGCACGGTTGACGTCAGAAAAGATGGCAATAATTATAAGATTAAAGCCGAGCTGACCCTTCTTCAAGGAGGCACTGTGGCACTTGCCTATGAAGGTCCGCTTACATTCTCTCCCGGCATGATGGAGACAGAAGAATTTGCAGAAGATCAAAACTTCACTTTCACCGGAGCTCAGGCTCGCCTATACGACAACTGGTTTTATCCTTTCGTGACAGACCTAAATCTCCAATTATATACAGGTGATTTTGATGAAGATGGCAATCAAATCGAAGGCTATTGGCTTACTCTTCCCACATTCATGCCGAAACTTGTCAATGGTGTTGACGGCTCTACGACTATTGCAGATGGAATTTACTATCCTGAGCCTCGTGAGCAAATAGCCAACTCTACCAATATCCCTTACACATATTCCAAAGGATACACTCTTGACTTCTGGGGCACACTATATCCTGCTGGATCATATCTCAACAAGCGTGAGAAAAACGGACGATCTTTCCGTGGATATATTGTAGATGGAACGATGACGGTATCAAACAATGGCACAAGTTTCGTATTCGATTTTGTGACTGACAACGGAAAGAAAGTGAATGCCACCTACAATGGAAAGGTAAACATTTTTGATTTCTCAGATCCCGACAAGATGCCTGACTATTCCAGCACTCTTACTGAAGACGTGAAACTTAATTTCATCCCCGGCTCTGTGGCAATGAGCTATAGCCTTGGCGATTATATCAAGAAGGGACTGTATCAGTTTGAAGTGATGGTGACCGAACCGAATATGGAGCATGGAGATTTCATTATGTTGGAACTTTCATCTGAGTCAAAGGTGCTTCCTGACGGAGTCTACACCATCAACAACGCCCTTGAACCCTTTACCGGAATTGAAGGCACCATTGATTACGGCGGTCAGATTCTTTACTCCTGGTATGGAGATCTTGACTCAGCAGATGAAGATGGAGTTCAGTCGATCATCTCTCCAATTATGGGTGGCACAGTGACAATATCCACTACAGATGGAGGTGAACGCAAATTGGAATTCAATTTGGAAGATGGCAAGGGGCATACTATCACAGGAGAATATGAAGGTGTATTTTACAATCTTTCTGAAAGCTCAGCCAAACGTGCTCCCGCCATGAAGGTAGCCGGTAAATAAATTTAAGCATTTATAATATAGCAAAACCCAGGACTATATGTGATGTCCTGGGTTTTGCTATATTATAATCAACTACGACCAATGGGTCGAACCTGATGACATATTAGATCAAGATTAGAATGTCACTGCCAACTGGCATTGGAGACGATTAGCGTGGAGACCATTGCCGTTGAAGTCTTTGCGGTGACCGTAATCATATTCAATACCAGCCGAGACAAACTTATTTATGTTGTAGATGACATTTGCTGCCACATAGTCGCCGTAGCGGTATTGACTGTCAGAAACCACGGCATCTTCCGGAAGCCAGTTTACAAGATGACTATAGGTCAAGTTGGTGGAAACTTTCGGAGAGAAAGCATAGTTAAGACCACCTGTTACGCCTAATGTCTTTACAGTCTCCATTTTGCCCGGGGTTGAGGTAGCCACGACGTCAAGTCCGAGACCATTGTCATCCTGAAGGTAAGTGCCAATACCCCGACCATAGGCAGCATTGAAGTTGGCGCCAAGGTTACCCACAACTTTCGTCATTCCAGAAACCTGAACACCTCCACCTACAGCAGACTTATTGACAGCTTCGGTAAGATTACGATATTGCATCGGACGAACGAGTCCTGAAAGACGCACATGCGACTTACCTTCATCCCATGCATATTGCAAATAGAGAGGAATGGCAGGGATACGCTGGTTGACTTTCTCAGTTGTGGTGCTGTAAGTCATAGATGCAGTCGGGGCATCGATACCAATAGCTCCAGAGAAATTCTTCGTGAAGTTCTGTTCCCAGTAAGCTGTGAAGAGGCCTAAGAAAGGATATCCGTTAGGACCTTCATAGTCGATAGTCATTGGTTCAGCTGCACCATCAGTAAACAAACTGGTAGTGTGACCGACAGTCAACCCACGATATTTTGCATAGAAGTGTTTCAATTTGAATCCATCATGTTCTCCCATGAAGGTACCTTTGAAGAAGATACCAATCTGATTGTCAGAGCCCGGCATCGCCACAAAGTTCATATAAAGAGATGATGTCTGCCATCCGAATTGGGTATTACTTCTATTGCCCGGAGTAGAAGGAGTCAAGGAAGAGGGGGTAAAGAGCGTTGCTGACGGATTATTGTCGCCCCAAGTGAAGACACCTTCGCCCAAGAACTGACCACCTATACCGAGATAAAAGTCATTGTTTTTGCCGACGATCGCAAAACGTGGAAGACCATTATCATTTGGGGCTTTCGGGGCATTGCCCTTCATGCCTTTCTCGACGTCGTCGGGATTTGCATCTTCATTGTGGATTAAGGTTGTGACGCCCGACTCCATATGTCGGTTGTCACGTTGGGCGGATGCGCTGAAAGCGCCTACCACAGAGAGCAGCAAGCTTGCTGCAAGAATATGTTGTGTTTTCATAAGTTTTTTTGGATTTTGATTGATTTTCTTGATTAATCGTGATTAATCGAGATTAATCTTGAAAATTACAATAAAAACATTTTATCAGGTTATCAGGCGTCTTGTGCAGAGACGGAGAAGGCGAATTTCTTCTTCATTAGGAAGGTGATGATTGCATATGCGATCAAGAGGATAAAGCTGATGAGGAATGCAAATGTGCCACCTGCAGCCACATGGAAGATATCGCGGAGCAGACCGATCAAGAACGGAGAAACTACGATTGCCAGATAGTTTGCAGTCAATACGAACGAAAGAGCCATTGTGGCTTTCTTTTCATTGTCGACACACTGGGCTGCCTTGTCGTAGATAATAGGCTGAGATATACCATAGCCAAGGCCTACGAGAGCTGCACCGATACACATTGTGACAGAATCAGCACAGAATACGAACAATGCCTGGCCGACAAGCATCATAACAGCTGCCCAGAAGAATGTGTTGCCTTTAAGCACCTTCATGAAGAATGGGAGGAAATATCCCGGCAGAAGGATGAAGAGGAAATAAATGGCAGTGATTGTGCCAGAAAGAGAGACACTCCAATCTTTTTTCTCAATAAGGAATGGACAATAATATGAAATGGATATTGATGCGAAAGTCACAAAGAAATAAACTCCGATCAAAGCCCAAATCCTACCCATATAGAAGCCACCGACAGTCTTTTCAGTTGAAACAGCTTTCGCAGGAGTTGATGCGGGTGCTGTGCTGGAAGAAGGAGTGCCGGAATCCCCTGCAGACGTAGTGACTTTGCGGAGTCCGAATGCAAGCACAAGAGGGATCAAGCAGACAAGATATACTGCAAAAGGAAGATGCCAGTTGCCATGGCTCAACCATCCCACTACGAAAGTAGCTACCACAAGGGCTGAATTGGAGATACCGCTCTGGATACCCATCTGATTCATACGGTAGGTACCTGTGAAAGTGTCGGCAATCAGACCGGTAGAGAACGGAATCAGCAGACCGGCGGCGCAACCGAGGAGACAGCTGATTATAATGAGCGCTGCCATCGAGGGGGCAAACATATATGCAACTGCGCAGGCAGTGAAAAGGACAAGGCCTCCGATGATAATTGCCAGCTTATGCCGTGTGAGCGACAGCTTTCCCGACATCAACACGAAGGGGATGATAAGGAGGTTGGGCAGAGCAGTAAGAAGCTGCTTCTCAATTTGGGTAGTATGTGGGAATATGGTGCTGAGTGTCCCGAGCATTGGTGTCACTGCCAGGCCTGGAAGATTCACGATCAGCGAAATCGACATGATGGCGCAATAAGTCATCAGTGTCATAGGTGTTTTTCCGGTCCGTATCATAATGATGAATTATTAATGATGAATGAATGATTGATTTAAGGTATGAAGAATATAAAATAAACTGAATTTTGCGGGAATACCCCGGGCCGAAGCCCAGGGATACTCACAACAATTCATCATTTATAATTCATCATTTATCATTGGTCGTTGCTTCATTGCTTTTGGCATAATCCACAAATTTTGCTGCATCAGGATTGTCGCTGTTTTCTGAGGCAAATTCCTCAGCAGCCTGAAGTCTCTCTTGAACAGCCTGTGCTGAATTATCCCAGTGGAACGGTACGAATGATGTTCCCATTGCATCCCAAGATGGTTTCTTGAAGTGGAGGATGATAAACGGAA
>CAZGGB010000085.1:0-13588 GCA_964525115.1 uncultured Sangeribacter sp.
CTTTGCAGAAAAACAAAATCCCTTATGAAAAATCCATTGAAAATTCTCTTCTTATTTGCGGTCGTTGCCTTCTCTGCATGCAGGAGCCATAAGGCAATTGAAGCATCAAACTATTCCGCCAATGATTCTTGCGTAGTTCAATCAGACTTGGGTATCCACTCCATCACAAACATCGAAACAACAGAATCCATCGCATCCTGCCTAACACAAGACCATATTGAATTTAACGACGAAGCCGGAGAGATCAGCATTCACTCAAATGGAGAAGTATCGATCAAAGGCATTAAGTCTGTATATCTCCTCCGCCAAGATACGCATAAACAATCAGCCACAGCTATCACTACAAATGACAGTGTAACTGCCAAAACCCAGGTTAAATCAGAAAAAGTAACCACGAAAGCCAATTCAATAAATCCCATTGCCTCCTCAATCTGGCTCAAAATCTTCTTTTTTATTGCACTGACATTTCTTTCCTTTCTCACTATACGATATCTCAAAAAGTTATGGCTCAACTCGAAAAACTAATCCCTTTCCTAATCTTTTGGGAAACTGGTATTAAAGACCCATCGCTACCCAACGAAATATTATTTGCTAAAGCAATAGCCCGCGGCATAGACAACGATCCAGACGATAGGGGAGGAGCTACAATGGTAGGCGTGACAATCGCTACTTATTGCGAGTTTTGCAAACGCAAACGAATACAGCTCCCTTCAATTTCCACACTTTCAAAATTGTCTTATTCAGAATGGCTCGACATTCTAAAGACTATGTTCTGGGATCGGTGGCAAGCTGATCTGATAGCCGACCAAAAAGTTGCAGAAATGCTCGTAGATTGGGTTTGGACCAGTGGCTCTTATGGCATTACGATTCCCCAGAAACTTCTTGGCGTAAAAACAGACGGCATAGTGGGTCAGAAAACCCTCTATGCCGTCAATGCCCGCAATCCTGCAGAATTATTCGAAGCTCTAAAACGAGAAAGAATAGCCTACACGAATCGCATATGTTTATCGCGGCCAGCAAATGTCAAATTCCGATCCGGTTGGCTTCGTAGGATTAACGCAATTTAGAATCTGACTTTCTTTACATCTTGTCCGTGTTTAATCACATAGATGCCATGTGGCAAAGAAGTCGGATATCTGTCGAACTCGCCTACATGAACGCCTGTAATCGTATAGACTGAAATAGGAAGATCTGAATTGGAGTCATATATAAGTTCGGCTTCTGCAGAGATTTGTTTCCCTGCTTCAAGCTTGATGCAATCATATAGAACCCCGCTCTTGTCTTTGCAATTGGATGCTGTGAAAGTAATCTGATTTTCTCCAATTTTCAGATCAGAGGCTGGGAATGAGAAACTTTTTACAAGATGACGCCCGGCAAGCGTGGCACTCCGTCGAATTGAGCCGTCGTCTTTCAGGCTCCATGATTGCTTCGATTTGCCATTGACATTAACGGTGATAGTAGGAGAGTTTGATACGCCGGCTATTGATGCTGTCAGGAGGGCATCCCCTTCATATTCGCTGTCAAGATTGAATTTTACTGTCCAAGTTCCATTTTTAGTCTGAGCGTTATACCAATCAGTGGATGCATTGCTTTCTCCTATTTTATATTCAAGTGTGGCCGGTTGCCATTGCCATGCCTCATAAGCACGCGGACGGTCACTGCAATTGAATCCATCCGCAAGACGGTTGTTTTCTCCGATGTGCCATAATTGATGTTCAAGTGTAAGGGGTGACCATTCAATATTTCCAAGTTCTGTCTCATTTTCTGTAATACCAATGTCATTCACACAAAGTTCATCAGTTATGGTCCCTGTAGTGGCATATGCGTAAAGGGAGTAGGTTCCTTTTCTGACAGCTGGAATGCTGAAATATCCTTCTTCATCTGTAAGTGTCCAAAACATATATCTGCCTCCTTGTGAGAGCAGATTCCCTCCTCGAGCGGCAAGCACTACTTTTACATTACCGGCATTCTGGCCGGTTGTAATGTTGATTCGTCCTGTTACGGTAGATCTTTCAAGAGGGTAATATTCATTTTCAAACCATGTGAATGGCCACTCTTCCTTTAGTTTCGAAGCTTTTTTGCGGGCATCTTCAATCATCTCTTCACGGTTTTCACCACTATTGACGTAGATCATGAAAGGTCCGAATATTTGATGCTGGTCGTCTTCATATTTCTGGGATGAAGCTCCGAGATGCTCTCCTTGAAGCATTTGTATGGTTATTGGTGATTTGCTTGTGGCGTGTACGGTCAGTTCCTGTCTCATCGGACCTCCGTTGATCCATTCGTAGCTTACAGGAATATTCCACACTCCGACTTTTCCATTCATGAGCCCGTGAAATTTATCATTATCAATAAACTGAGCCCAGTTATACTTTGTGTAAATGCTCCCGTCTGAGAGATAATAAGTTGCATCCTGAATTTGATTCTTCTCAGCAGTGGCCATTTCTGAATTGCTTGGTATCATGCCTTGCATCTGGTCGTCGACATATCCGTCGAGGAATGTAGATGATAGGCGTGTGCATACACGGGTCTCTTTTACAGGCCCTACACCACCTTGTGAAGTTTCACCGCTTTTGCTATTGCCGTGTACTATCACATATGTGTAGATCCCACTTTCACCTTTCCTCATTATATAGCCATGCTCATAAGTAGGAAGCGCCTCGTTGGCTGCAGAAGTGTAGACTACTTCAGCATAGTCATCATCGCTCCTTACTATTCTGGCATTTGCGGCAGACAGAGCACGATTTTTATTAGTTGTATAATCGAAATATATGCCGTTGCTTGCTAAGATATTGGTTTCTCCATTAGCTGGATGCTTCATGGTTGTAGCCATTCCTTTAGCTCCAATGCTAAGTGTGATCAAGCCGTTTGACATGGTGCATTCTCTGTTTGAATTAAGACTGACAGTCACTTTATCATCTGCAAAAGCATTGTTCATGATGCCTGCCATCAGAAGACTTAAAGTAATAATTTTTTTCATTTCATGAGAGGTTTAATTTTCAAACTGCAAAAATAATAAAAATAACATAATCATTACTCAAAAGTATGTTAATAATGAAGATGTTTAACTTTTTTTTGTTATTAATTTAAAGTTTCACAAGCGAAAGTTGAGTTACTAAAAATTTTTTCTCATTTCTCATTTGCATATCTCAAGTAGTTTTGCTAATTTAGTGGTTCAAATATGACTACGACCTATCATGAAACAGACATATATTACGCTTATAGCATTTATTGCTATCATTGCATCTTCCGCTGCAGCTTCAGTGGCTGCTAAGTCTATATCCGGACTCAATGCCAAAGACTTCAAGAAATATTGGATTGTTGAGTCGGAGGGACCTTATGAAGTGACTTTTCAAGGTGACACGGCTGAATTTGTAGCCCCAAAGGGACTCAGCGTTTGGCGCAAAGACAAGATGAGCGGACGCACTGTCATCGAATATGATGCTCAGGTCGTCACCGAACGCCCTGACGATCGTCTCAGCGATCTTAACTGTTTTTGGATGGCTTCCGATCCAAAAGCTCCTGACCCTTTTAAGAACCTTAATAAAAGAGGAGGGAAGTTTCTCAATTCCTACGCACTCCAGCTCTATTATCTTGGCTATGGAGGCAACCATAACTCCACGACTCGTTTCCGCCGATATAATGGCGACGAGAGAGGAGTGTACGATGAAGCTTACCGCCCATCCATCATCAAAGAATATACGGATGCCGATCATCTCCTGAAACCTGGCAAGTGGTATCACATCAAGATAACCCACGATGGTCTTCGCACCCAATACTTCATCGATGGAGAACGAATTGTCGATTTTCGCGATCCTGCACCCCTCACCGAAGGTTGGTTTGCATTCCGCACTACTCTAAGTCGAACTCGTCTGACAAATTTCTCCTACACTTGCCAACCTCTCCAAGAGACTGATGTCCCTCTCTCTTGGGTTGGAAATGCTCCTGACTCTGATGTGCCTGTGGCATTCGGTGTCCCGTTCGATAAAGGCGCTGTCTCCGTGTCTACAACGCTTTCAATCGCTTCTTCTTCAAAAGAAATTCCAACTGAAAGCTGGCCTTTGGCTTTCTGGCCCGATGGGTCTGTCAAGTGGGCTGCTGTCTCCGCTACGATACCTGCTGGTGCCGACAATCTTACAGTGCGTATCGGTCAACAAACAAAGAAATCTTCCGATAAAGACAAAAAGCGACTACTCGCTCACGACGACGGCAACCGTATCTTGGTGAGAGCTGGAAACTCAAACATCTATCTGCCTAAAGTGATTTCCCCGAGCCAAATGGTTGAAAACATAATTGACTCTATCGTTACTGATGGTGTCACTACTGCCGTCGATGGGCGTCTCATTGGCAGTGTCAAGGATTCTCCTAATGTCGGCTCGGTCAGATCCACCGAAATGAAAAGCCGTCTCCTCTATTCAGGCATCGAACGAAATGGCGCCGAAAGGGCTGTTATCTATCTTAAAGGTGTCCATCGTTCTGAGGATGGTCGCGAATGGCTCCCTTGGACTATTCGTCTGACTGCTTTCGCGACAAGTCCCGAGATCAAGATGACACATTCTTTCATTTTCGACGGAGATCAGGATAAGGATTTCATTTCATCTCTCGGTATTGCTTTTGATGTCCCGATGCGTGAACGTACCTACAACCGTCATGTCGCTTTCTCTACGTCTGATGGCGGTGTCTGGAGCGAACCGGTTCAGCCTCTCGTAGGGCGTCGCGTACTTCGCAATCCGACTTCCGGTCAATTCACTCCCGCCGTACAAGAAATGCAGATGCGAGGAGAGAAAGTATTCGATTATGAGGCGTTTGACGAAGCTGGACAGAAACTTATCGACGAATGGGCTGAATGGGATGGTTTTCGTCTTTCGCAGAATGGTCCGGATGGCTACACAATTCGTAAGAAAGCAACAGCTTATTCCCCTTGGATAGGCACCTTTGGAGGACATCGGGCAAAGGGTGCTGTATATGCCGGCGATGTCACTGGCGGATTAACAATTTCATTGAAGGATTTCTGGCAGTCATATCCTTCAGGACTTGAAGTCTCGGGAGCACGCTCATCTAAAGCTACTGTGACTGCATGGCTTTGGAATCCGGATGCAGAGCCAATGGATCTCCGTCATTACGACGATCGTCCTCATGGGCTTAACTCAAGCTATGAGGATGTGCAAGAAGGGATGAGCACCCCCTATGGCATAGCCCGCACTTCAAGCATTACCATTCGTCCTGACAACGGATATAAGGGTAAGGCCAACTTTGCTTCCAATGCTGCCGCAGCCGGCCTTGAAAGTGTACTCCTCCCGACTCCCGACTATCTTCACCGACATAAAGCTTTTGGAATTTGGGGACTCCCTGACCGTTCTACTCCCGCCCGTGCCGAAGTAGAAGACCGACTTGATGATTATGCCGAGTTCTATAAGCATGCTATCGAAGAAAATCGCTGGTATGGTTTCTGGCATTATGGCGACTTGATGCACGCCTACGACCCGGTGCGCCACACATGGCGCTACGACGTAGGTGGCTACGCTTGGGATAATACGGAACTTGGAAGCAACCTTTGGCTTTGGTATCAGTTTCTCCGGACAGCTGATCCGGATTTATGGCAAATGGCAACCGCAATGACGCGACATGCCTCAGAGGTCGATGTATATCATATTGGTCCAAATGCTGGCCTTGGCAGCCGTCACAATGTCAGTCACTGGGGATGTGGGGCTAAGGAGGCACGTATAAGTCAGGCAGGATTCAATCGAATTATGTATTACCTTACTGCCGATGAGCGGCTGGGTGATCTTATGAGCGATGTGACAGACTCTGATCAAAAACTATATACCATCGATCCGATGCGCCTTGCTCAGCCTCGTGAGAAATATCCTTGCACAGCTCCTGCCCGTCTCCGCTTTGGCCCTGATTGGCTTGCTTATGCCGGCAACTGGATGACTGAATGGGAAAGAACTGAGAATACTTTCTATCGCGACAAGATAAAGGCTGGAATGAATAGTATTTGTGCTCTTCCAAGTCGCCTTTTTACAGGCCCTCTTGCTCTTGGATATGATCCTGCTACCGGGATCATCTCGTCTGAATGTGATTCTACGCTTCAGACCACCAATCATCTTATGACAATCATGGGAGGTTTTGAACTTAACAATGAATTGATGGAACTAATCCCTGACAAAGATTGGGAAGACGCATGGCTTGAACATGCTACTCATTATAAGAAAAAAGCACTAGAGATTCTCCGTAACAAATTCCGGGTGTCACGCCTTCAGGCATATTCAGCATGGAAGCGTGGCGACAAAGAGATGGCTGCAGAGGCGTGGCATGATCTTTTGACTACTGCTGAGCATACTGAAGCCCCTCGAATGTCCGTTAATATTATAGAAGGGAGTGAAGTCCCTGCTCCGATGCATGAGGCGTCGCCTATAAGCACCAACGATGCTGCTCTTTGGAGCCTCGATGCTATATATATGCAGGAAGTGATTCCCCAAGATTAATTCAAAATATTAGAGACAAAAGATTAAAATAAAATATTAAGGATAATGTTATAAGAGTTGTATATCTTTTTAGATTTATCAATCTTATAACTTAAATCTTATAACTGACAACTATGACAACAGCATTTATAGGAGGTCTCGGCATTTCTGAGATATTGGTTATAGCTCTCGTAGTCCTTCTCTTCTTTGGCGGGAAAAAAATTCCTGAACTTATGAAAGGGCTTGGCAAAGGAGTTCGCTCTTTCAAAGATGGCATGAAAGAAGTGGAATCCGGTCTCAACGACGACGACAAGGAGGAGATAAAGAAAGAGGAAGACAAGGAGAAGAAGTGATATATGGCGATGGATAAATCGTCGGAAAACTTTAATGAAAGTTCCGGACAGACGTTCTGGGATCATCTTGATGTGTTGCGCGGTGTTCTGCTGCGCATCCTTGCTGTCACGTTGCTGTTTACTGTGGTTGCTTTCTGTTTTAAGGATGATGTGTTTGAGATTGTCCTTGCACCAAAGTCGCCAGACTTTATTCTTTACAGACTTCTTTCTGATATGTCTGCCCGATTAGGAATGGGTGGCACCGAATGGTTTGAGGTGAGTCTGATTAATACTGGGCTGGCTCAGCAGTTTATGATACATATGAAGACCGCTTTTTGCGTAGGTCTCATAGTGGCATCTCCTTACATCCTTCATCAGGTGTTTGGCTTCATATCACCGGCTCTTTATGCAAATGAACGCAAATATTCATTGCGTCTTTTGGTGGGAGGGTATATAATGTTTTTGGTGGGTGTGGCAATGAGTTATTTCATCATTTTCCCTCTGACATTCCGTTTTCTTGGTACATATCAAGTGTCCTCAGAAGTCACAAATTTGATTTCCTTAGAGTCATACATGAGTGTATTGATAATGCTCTGCCTTTTTATGGGGATTATGTGTGAACTCCCGGTATTGGCATATATAGCTACGAAAGCCGGAATCATCGATTCCGGCTTCCTGAAGCGTTATAGGCGTCATGCGATATTGGTGATATTGGTGATTTGTGCTATAATCACCCCTACATCCGACGCCTTTACATTGCTGATTGTCTCTCTCCCCATTTGGCTTCTCTACGAAGTCTCCATTCTAATTTCCCGCAAGGCAGCATAATCGTTTACACGATTATTTGCTTGCTTCGTCCTTTATCTTGGCAAGTGCCTCGATAGGGGTATATGTAGTGCGGGGTTTAGGGTTGAATGTAATTGTGACTGTGTCGCTGTTGGAAATGTAGTTGACATACATATTGGTGCTGTCGTTGCCCACAATCACAGGATTTCCTTTAGCATCAGTAGCAGTATATACGCTATCTTCTTTCTGGAATCCTTTTTCGAGCATCAAAAGATTCTTGATCTTTGTGCGGTTGCCGTTTTCATATACGAATACAGCCGATTGTTCGGGGCTGAGGGCGTAGATCACGCGGCCGTCAAACTGACCTTTGCGGCTATCTTTCCCTTTGATGTCGAAGTAAATAGCGTCATATGCGCCACTTTCTACCGGCTGCTCAGCATAAAATGTCTCGTTGGCAGCCTCAGCTTCTGCCTCTTTCTCCTTGTTTGCATTGCCGCCGCAGGATGCCATCAAAAATGCGAGCCCGCAGAGGCTTAGGAATTTAAATGTTTTCATGTTTTAGTTATTTTATGGTTATTCTCATATAGTTATAACATTATTCCTAGACTAAAAGTTATTCCGCATGGCCGACAATTGTGAATTATGCTTTATGCATTGTGCATTATCAGACAACTTTTGTTGTCCGTGCGTGTTATAAACGTAAAGGAGGATATGGCGAAGGGTAGGGGAAGTTCTCTCCAATAATTGTTGTACCACCATTAAAACTCATTGACTATGGACGTTAAGATCAAAGCAATTCACTTCGACATTAGTGACAAACTCGAAGCTTTCACCAATAAGAAAATTGATAAACTCGTCCGCAGGTTTGATGCAATCGGCGGCGTAAACGTCAACTACACTCTCGTAAAACCCGAAACTAACAATAATAAAGAGGCTGGCGTAGAGCTCATTATTCCTGGCTCGGCATCCATCTTCGCTTCAAAGACTGCAGATTCTTTTGAAGAAGCTCTCGACCTCGCTCTTGTTGCTCTCGAAAGTCGTCTTGAACGCAATAAAGAAAAGAAATGACGGATGGGACGCCTTCTCGACAAAGTAAAAATATTTGAATTCTCAAAAGTATGTGATCCGCGGGGCAACCTTTCTTTCATTGAGGAAGGTTGCCACGTGCCATTTTCCATTAAACGGGTTTTCTACATTTATGATGTTCCCGGAGGAGAGACACGGGGCGGACATGCACATCGCGAAAATACTACCGTCCTTATAGCTGTCTCAGGATCTTTTGATCTTCATCTGTCTGATGGAGAGGATACGATGGTGATCAGAATGAATCGTGCCAACAAAGGAGTGCTCATTCCCCCAGGCGTGTGGGACTCAATGCATGATTTCACTACCGGAACCGTTTGCTTGGCACTTTGCGACCATCACTACGAGGAAGAAGACTATATACGAGATCTCGACGAATATCATGAATTTCTTAAATCTCGCAGAGACTGATGCACCGCTCTTTCCAGAGCTGATTCAGGCCGCTTCCAACGTCATTAGAAGCGGCTGCTATTTGCATGGCCCGGAGACAAAAGCCTTTGAGCGGGAACTTGCAGCTCATTGTGGCGCAAAATTTGCATTGGGTGTCAGCAATGGTCTTGATGCACTTCGTCTGATCATTCGCGGTTATATTGAAATAGGAAAGCTCAAAAAAGGAGATGCAGTGCTGGTGTCGGCAAATACGTATATAGCCACCGTGATTCCTATCACAGAGTTCGGTCTTGTCCCGATATTTGTTGAGCCTGATCCCGACACGATGAATTTCAGTTGGAGTGAAGCTTTGCATCTGCTGAGTAAGAATGATGATGCGAAAACTCCTTTTAATATTCGCTGTGCAATGATCACTCATCTTTATGGAACTCCTTGTTGGGATCTAAACGCTGCTTTGGAATTGAGAAGACGAGGAGTCCTTATTGTGGAAGATAATGCTCAGGCAATAGGTGCAAAAGCTGCTCAACCGGGTTTTAATGGTGTCCGATCTACAGGAAATCTTGCAGATGCTGCCGCTTTCAGTTTCTATCCCACCAAAAATATTGGTGCCATTGGCGATGCAGGGGCTGTGGTGACAGATGATGAAGAGCTCATCAATGTTGTCAAGGCTCTGGCTAATTATGGTACAGATCGTCGCTATCATAATCTCTTTGCAGGTCTTAACTGTCGGCTTGATGAGATTCAGGCTGCAGTGCTGCGTGTAAAGCTTCGTCATCTTCAAGAAGAAACTGATCGACGTAATAGAATTGCAAATGTCTATTCAAAGAATATAAAAAATGATAAGGTCATTCTTCCAAAGATGTTTACTGATTCGACCCAGGTCTGGCATCAATACGTGATTTGTGTCTCTCCGCAGATTCGCGACCTCTTGCGGACGTATTTGGCTGAAGAAGGGATCCCTACAGATGTTCATTATCCTCAGCCTCCATATCTTCAACCTTGCTATGTAGATGAGTTTGGCCCGAAGGAAGAGACTACTGCTTCTTTGCTTTCCAAGAGTTGCATCAGCCTTCCGATAGCTAATGTCAATGAGAATGATGCCGCCCATATCGCCGCTATCATTAATAATTTCAAGTTATGACAGTCGATAAGAATAGAAAGAAAAATTCAGCATCCAAAGCGAAAAATCAGCATTCGCGTAGTGTCGCAATTGTGATCTCTGCAGTAGTGGTTGTCGCAGTGGTTGTCTTTGCTGTGATGTATTTCCTCCTGTCTGGAATGGCTCCGTCGAGCGCCATGGTCAGAATCCCTGCAAATGCATCGCATGAGCAGCTGCATGATTCTATTTCAAAATATCTGGGTGACGGATATGCCAAGAAAGTCTCACGTCTTGTTAAACTTCGTGGCACAGATCTAAATACTCGCCATGGCGCCTATCTGATAGAAGCTGGGATGAGTCCACTCGATGCAATGCGCCGACTGACAAGCGGTCCGCAGGAACCCTTGACCATTACCATAAATGGTTTTCGTCTGCTTCCCGTTCTTGAAGAGAAAGTTGCTGCTCGTTTTGATTTCTCGGCAGATTCCATTGCCGCAGCTCTCTCCAATCCTGTTTTGCTTAAGGATTATGGTTTGACTCCAGAGCAGCCTCTCGCTCTTTTTATCAATGATTCGTATGAGTTCTATTGGGATGCTTCGCCTGAGGATGTCATTGCGAAAGTTGGTGCCCACTACAACGATGTGTGGTCTTCCGAGAGGAAGGCAAAGGCAGATGCCTTGGGCTTGTCGCCGGCGGATGTCATGATTTTGGCATCAATCGTAGATGAAGAATCAAATAAAATTGATGAAAAAGGAGCTATCGGACGCCTCTACATAAATCGTTTGAAGCGTGGTATGAAGTTGGAGGCTGATCCCACAGTCCGTTATGCCGGTGGCGATTTCACTGTTAAGAGAATTGTAAGGCCAAGGGAGGTGGAAAGTCCGTATAATACATATTTGCATCTGGGGCTCCCCCCTGGACCAATACGCACAACTTCTGTTGAGACCATTGATGCAATCCTTGACAGCCGTCCGCACGACTATATATTCATGTGTGCAAAAGAGGATTTTTCAGGTTATCATAATTTTGCCTCCACATATTCTGAGCATCAGGCCAATGCTCGTAGGTATAAACGAGAACTTGACCGACGCGGTATTTATTGACAAGCCTTTTATTTGTAATTAAGATAATTATAAACTTTATCTACAGTCAGACAAAGCCATGCGAAACGCACGACTTACGTTGATATTGCTTATTGCCATCCTGTCATTGTCTGGATTTGCATCTTTCGGAGAAAGACTGCCTGATCTACTTCGGTGGAGTCCTGTCGAAGTGGATCAGATTGATTCAATATATTCGGTTGCCAATGATGGTTTGCATGAAAACTCGTCTCTTACGCTTGATACCGTTCCTGTCGATACAGACCGTAATTGGTGGCATCTTTTCAGGAAGGGTCAGCTAAGTATGTCCGACACTACAGTGCAATGGCCCGGATTTCTCGGATTCTGTGTGAAAGTATATAATTGGGGCGACCGGGTTTTTAGTTCTACAGATCATGATTATGTGGTCGGAACCGGGAAGAAGTGGCGTACCCGCCTGATCAACGATAATTGGAATGATTCGTATTATTTGCGCTTTACAAATAAATTTAGGTCGCTAATGAGTGGCAACCTTCATGTCTTGGCGGGTGCTTCAATTCAATATATGGCTGTGAGCTACACCTATTCGCTTGATATCACCCATATGGTCAATGGCGGACCAATCAATTATAAAAAGCAAGATTTCGGCTTTAATTGTGCAAGGTTCAGCATTGACGGTTATTTTTATTCCAATGGGGGCGGTACATATATCCGCACTTTTGGAAAATACAACGACCACAAGCATGTCAGAGAGCCTTTTTCCGGAGTCTCTATGACTTCTTTTGGACTTGATGGATATTATTTTTTCAATGGTTATAGATATTCGCAAGGAGCAGCCTACAACTTTTCCAAAATCCAGAAAATAAGTCAGGGATGCTTTATGGCAGGGTTTGCATATTGCAATCAAAATATTGAGCTTGATTTTACTAAACTCCCCGATAAGTTGAAGCCCTTCATGAATTTTGAGGCCACTAATTATCGTTTTCATTATAATGACTATAATTTGCTCTTTGGCTATGGATATAATTGCGTGATGGGAAGCCATTGGCTATATAATATTACGGTGATTCCTGGTGTGGGTTTCAACCATTGTTATGAAGATTCTGCCGATGGAAGTGCAAAACTTTTATCTATTAGTGGCAGGGCTATGTCTTCGTTTACTTACAATAATGGTAATTGGTTTGCAGGCTTGCAGGCTAAAGTGCGTGGAAACTGGTATCATTCAAGTAGCACTTCTCTTTTCAATACGGTGCAGAGCATTGTCCTTTCAGGTGGAATACGTTTCTGATTATGATAAAGGATTTTCTTAGATATCTCGAATTGGAACTAAATCGAAGTCATCTGACGGCTGAAGCATATGGCCGTGACTTGCGTGAGATGGCTGAGTTTTTAGGCAAGGATTCCGATTTGTCTGATGCCACAGATATCTCTACTGCTGATGTCAGGGCTTGGATTGCCTCAATGTCTCGTGAAGGCCTTTCTCCGCGTAGCCTCCGACGAAAGACACAGGCAGCCCGCGCTTTATTCCGCTGGATTCAGAAGCAAGGTATGATATCTAAAAATCCTGCTGCCGAAGTCCAGCTTGCAAAGATAGGACGTAAACTTCCGGAATTTGTACGTGAGCAGGAGATGGAAGAAATCCTTGAGAATCCCATAATGGGTGGAGATCCGGCTCTAAGTATTCGGAATAAGCTTATAATAAATATCTTATATTCTTGCGGTATTCGTCGTGATGAACTTTCCAAGATCACTGATGCCGATATTGATTTCCACCAAAAAGAAATAAGAGTGCACGGTAAGCGAGACAAGACTCGGATTATTCCGGTTGCCGATCAACTTCTTGCCGAAATTAAGGAATGGCAGACTGTTCGCGACAGTCTATATTCTTTCCAGCCGCCGGTCCCTCTTATATGCTCTAAGCGAGGCAAGCTCTCCGGAAGGGCTATATATGCGATTGTACACAACATCCTTTTGCCTACCGGAGCCACTCATAAGAGTCCTCACTCTTTGCGCCACACCTTTGCTACATCATTGCTCAACAATGGTGCTGAGATCAATTCTGTCAAGGAGCTTCTTGGCCATGCTTCATTGCAATCTACCCAGATATATACCCACCTTACTTTCTCTGACATGAAGAAAGCATACGACACTGCGCATCCACGGGCAAAAAAGAGCGAAAAAAACTCTGCAAAATAGGAGATATCAATATTTTTTATTATCTTTGCAGTCTGAACGCAGAAAGGGCATTGAGCGGCTATGCGGCTTAATGCCTTTTCTGCCACAATTAGCGACAAAGTAAACGAAAAACAAGAAAGAACTTAAATTAGAATGAAACCACAGCCAATCAAGAAA
>CAZGGB010000086.1:0-13535 GCA_964525115.1 uncultured Sangeribacter sp.
GACCTACCTTCTTGCCCTGAGCGCGGAGATAGTCGATCACTTCCTTAGCAGTGTCTGTCACAGAACCCATTGCAATCACAACGTTTTCTGCTTCTGGATCGCCATAGTAGTCGAAAAGTGAGTAGTTGCGGCCTGTGATCTTGCTTACTTCCTTCATGTATTCTTCTACGATCTCAGGAACTGCATCATAGAATTTATTGGAAGATTCACGGTGCTGGAAGAATACGTCGGGGTTCTCAGCCATACCGCGAGCCACAGGAGCTTCCGGAGTGAGAGCACGCTTGCGGAAATCAGCGAGAGCATCCTTGTCGATGAGAGCTGCGAGAGCATCCTGATCGATCACTTCGATCTTCTGAATCTCATGAGAAGTACGGAAACCATCGAAGAAGTTGACGAAAGGAACACGGCTCTTGAGAGTAGCGAGGTGAGCTACGCCTGAGAGGTCCATCACTTCCTGCACGCTGCCTTCTGCGAGCATAGCAAAACCTGTCTGGCGAACTGCCATCACGTCCTGGTGGTCGCCGAAGATCGAAAGCGCGTGGCTTGCGATAGTACGTGCAGACACGTTGAATACGCAGGGAAGAAGCTCGCCGGCAATCTTATACATGTTGGGGATCATCAGGAGAAGACCCTGCGATGCAGTGTAAGTTGATGTAAGTGCACCAGCCTGAAGAGAACCGTGAACGGCACCAGCCGCACCAGCCTCAGACTGCATTTCCTGTACATGAACGGTTTCTCCGAAGATGTTTTTTCTGCCTGCCGCGCTCCAGTCGTCGACATATTCTGCCATTGTAGACGATGGCGTAATCGGGTAGATAGCTGCCACTTCAGTGAACATATAGCTCACATGGGCTGCTGCCTGATTACCATCGCAGGTCAGAAACTGCTTTTCATTGCTCATAATCTGATCGTTTTGATAAAATTATTTATAGATAGTTCGATTATCCTTAGGTAGTTGATTATTATTACTGTTAAATTAGCAACATTTTCGTTGCAATATGCAAAATTAATAAAAATTATCCAAAAAACAATAAAAAGGAGCGTGATTTTTTCACGCTCCTCATTTATTTAGAATTTATCCTTATTTAATTACTCAGCAAGGAATGCTTTGACTTTACCGAGAACATTATCTACAGTATAGCCGAATTTCTCGTCGAGCACCTTAGCAGGAGCAGATGCTCCGAAACGTTCCATACCAAAGATTTCCCAATCACCCTTCATTACAGGATAGAGTGATGCTGGGAGACCGGCTGTAATTCCGAATACCTTCACGCCTGAAGGTATCACCTCGTCTTTATAAGCCTTTGGCTGACGGCAGAAGAGACCGACTGAAGGAACTGAAACCACACGTGCACCTACGCCTTCTTCGCCAAGCTTCTCTGCCACATGATAAGCAAGAGCTACTTCAGAACCGTTGGCTACAAGCACAACCTTTGTGTCGGGAGCGTCATAAACAACGTATCCACCCATATCAGTTTTTGCAGCCTCAGTAGCACGATTTTCAGTTGGAAGATCTTCAAGATTCTGACGAGAAAGCACGAGGACTGTCGGAGACTTCTTGTTTTCAAGAGCGATTCTATAGCTTTCCACTGTCTCAGCGCTGTCGCAAGGACGGAGCACGAGAGCAGCCTGATGGCCAGCAAGATTATCCATCTGCTCAAGCAGACGAATCTGAGCTTCTTGCTCTACAGGCTCATGAGTAGGTCCGTCTTCGCCTACACGGAATGCATCGTGGGTGAAGATAAACTTGACTGGAAGCTCCATGAGGGCAGCCATTCTGATTGCCGGCTTCATATAATCGGAGAATACGAAGAATGTGCCACACGCTGCTATACATCCACCATGAAGAGCAATACCATTGCAAATGCAAGCCATAGTTAGCTCAGCCACACCGCTCTGAAGGAAAGCACCAGAGAAGTCACCATTCACAAAAGCATGTGTCTTTTTGAGGAAGCCGTCAGTCTTATCTGAATTAGCAAGATCGGCTGAACTTACTATCATATTGTGGACATGATCAGCAAGGAATGACAACACTGCTGCAGAAGATGCGCGGGATGCCATGTTGGGCTTAAGTGCCACCTTAGTCCAATCAAGATTTGGCAGCTTGCCATCGAGCCAGTCCTGAAGAGTCTTAGCCTCTTCGGGATTCTTCTCTGCCCATTCAGCATATTTAGCCTTGCGCTCCTTAGCATAGGCGATAAGTTGCTCGCGACGATCAGCATAAAGCTTCTTAACGTCGTCCCAAATCTGCCACGGATTTTGAGGATCACCGCCGAGATTAGCTACAGTCTTATCCATATCTGCACCAGCTGCAGAAAGAGGCTGTCCGTGAGTATGCACATGTCCTTCAAGGCTTGAGCCATCGGCAGCGACAGTCTTACGAGCCATCACTGTATGTCCGATGATGAGTGTAGGACGTTCTTTCTCTTCGCGTGCTGTCTCAATAGCACCAGCTATAGCGAGAGGATCAGTACCATCTACTTCAAGGACATTCCAGTTCCAAGCACGATATTTAGCTGCTGTATCTTCAGTTGTCACTTCCTTCACCTTAGTAGAGAGCTGCACTTCGTTGCTATCATAGAACATGATGAGATTGTGCAAGCCAAGATTTCCTGCGATACGGCCGGCACCCTGAGAAATTTCTTCCTGAATACCACCATCTGAGATGAAAGCATATGTCTTATGCTCAACAACTTCTCCAAAACGAGCAGCAAGGAAACGCTCTGCGATAGCACAACCTACAGCATAAACATGTCCTTGGCCAAGAGGGCCTGAACTATTTTCGATGCCACGTTCCACTTCAAGTTCCGGGTGGCCCGGTGTAGCTGAACCCCACTGACGGAAACCCTGTAGCTCTTCAATTGTGAACTTTCCAGCAAGAGCGAGTACAGAATAGAGCATGGTGCTCATGTGGCCCGGATCAAGGAAGAAACGGTCGCGAGCGAACCAGTTGGGATCTTCTGGATCGTAGTTAAGGAAAGATGAGTAGAGGACATTGACAAAGTCAGCACCTCCCATAGCGCCACCGGGGTGGCCGGATTTTGCTTTTTCCACCATTTCAGCGATGAGGACACGCATGTTGTCCGCGCCGCGGGTGAGAAGGTTTGGATCTAAGGTCATAATTGAGACTTAATTTAATTATATTGAATTATACCTGAAAGTTCGTTAACCGGCATTGAGCACCTGGTCTTCGTTAAGTTCGTCGACTGGGATGTCAGTGTTTACATTCTTGCAACCTATAACTGCATAGAAGAATATATATGCCACCATGGCGAGAACGAGCCAATAACTGCTTACATAATCGCCAGTAGTGCGGGCAATCCAATCCTGGATAAATGGCATGATACCACCACCAACTACCATTGTCATGAAGAGACCAGATGCCTTTGCAGTGTATTTACCAAGTCCTTCTGTAGCAAGATTGAAAATACCACCCCACATGACAGATGTGCAAACTCCACACAAGAAGAGGAAAAGACACTTCATCGGCACAAGACCACTGGTGATATTGAGTGCAGGGATGCTTGGAGAGTTAAATGTAATTGACTCTGGAAGAAGGATAGCTATCAGAAGAAATGCCATAGCAATTGAAGACACAACGATAAGCTGCAGACGAGTAGACACCTTTCCGCTAATGGCAGAACTGATAATACGTCCGACAAGCATCAGAAGCCAATAAAGTGCTGCAAGCGAACCTGCAACAGCAGCAGCTCCTTCAAAAGGCTCACGACTAATCCATGCATTCATTTCGCCAGGGATACCAATTTCCACACCTACATAGAAGAAAATGGCTATAATACCAAGAGTACAGTGACGGAATGAGAACGGACTGTGTTCGTAGGTAGCCTTACTAAGATTTTTCTGAGGCTCCTCAATCTTAATGAAAGAGATTATTATGAAAGCTGCAACAAAGATAATAATACCAGTTATCACAAGAGGAGCCACGGTAGCCATTGTAGTTTCTCTTGTCAAAGTTCCAACAAGTACGCCTACGAGCATCGGAGTGAGAGTGCCGGAAAGTGAGTTGAGCGAACCTCCCATCTGAACGAGCTGATTACCCTTATTGCCACCACCTCCAAGAAGATTAAGCATAGGGTTAACTACAGTATTAAGCATGCAGACACAAAAACCGCAGACAAGAGCACCCAAAAGATAGATAAATAGGTTGAGAGTAGTAGCTGATGCTCCTTCTCCATACACCACTACGTCATTTCCAACATAACTTGACAGAAGCTGTATGGTTAAGCCAATTGCACCGACAGCAAGAGCAATAAGTGCGGTCTTCTTATAGCCATATTTAATAAGCATATTGCCTGCCGGTATACCCATAAAAAGATATGCGGTAAAGTTCATAAGGTTACCTGCCATTCCGGCCCATTCATAACGGAAGCCCCAAATATTGCCAAATGGGGCAGCCATATTGGTCACAAACGAAATCATCGCGAAAATAAAGAACATCGTGATGATCGCAACCGTACGTCCCTGCTGGGGAGCCGATGCTGCTTTTACATTACTCATGGTTGATTTTATTTTTAGTTGTTTATTTAGGTTAATCTATTTTTCAAAGCACTTAATAATTTCTTGATCCGAAGATAGCAGTACCTATCCTCACAAGATTTGCCCCTTCTTCGACGGCAATCTGCCAATCTCCTGACATTCCCATGGAGACAATGTCAAATCCACGCAGGTCTGGCACAATATCGGAAATACGCACTTTGGTTTCAAATATTGTATGGAAATCAGCTCTCACACGTTCCATATCGTCGGTATTGGAAGCCATTCCCATAACCCCGCATATATGAGTTGCTTTCAGATTTTCAAATCCCCTTGAAGAGAAATATTCCAAGAGTTCCTCTGGATAGAAACCAAATTTCGTTTCTTCTCGGGCTACATGAAGCTGCATCAAAACATTGGTTATAACTCCGGCCTTTTCAGACTCTTTGTCGATTAGATCAAGAAGACGCAGACTGTCGACACTTTCAATGAGAGATGTCTTCCCAATGAGCTGACGGACCTTGTTGGTCTGCAGATGACCGATGAAATGCCATTTGATATCATTAGGAAGAACCTTAATCTTTTCAAGAAGCTCCTGAACACGGCTTTCACCAAAAATACGCTGTCCCGCATCGTAAGCCTCTTTCACAGCTTCAGCTGAATGAAATTTACTGACTGCACACAGCTCAACTCCTGCAGGGAGAATCGAATGAATCTTTTTTATCTCTTCAGCAATCATAAGGGTCAGGTTTCAGGTGTGTGGAATCAGGTATCAGGCAGGGGAAGCGTTTTTTTCTGGAGAATCATATTCATATGGATACACATCCATAAGGGGAGTCTCTGTGATAGAGGCTATCTGATAATCAGCCATTGTCCCTTTCATTCCATCTTGAAATCTTCCAAGTGCATTTTCAAAGTCACCAGCTTGAACAAGGATGAAACTTGCTGACTTTTTTTCCTTGCCACTTTTCTCATCGAGGGTAATAAAATTCACCTTCACCATATAATATTTGTCGGCATAATCTGACTCATCGAAAAAAATCTCTGAAATTTTTGTCTTCTTTACAGCCGACACAGAAAACTCTCCTGAGATGAAAGGGGTAATTTTCTCGATTATACGAGCTTCTGCATCTGTAAATGTCAAAGCATCTACAAGATAAGGCTCATTGACTTTTTTCACCGCTCCATTTTCTTGCATGCGGTCATATCGTATTTTGGTTTCAAACCAGAGTGCCATTGCTTACAATTTTAGTTATTTTTACTCCACATTTTGTGGGCAACTGCAAAGTTAGCAATAAATTTTGAGAAATCCGCTAAATTCTTTGGCAAATTATACAGGAAAAATTAATTTTGCAGTCTGAAACATAAAACACCTATGGGAATATACGGACAACTATTCACAACTTTCATGAAAATCGGGGCGTTCACTTTCGGAGGTGGATGGGCCATGATTTCCATCATCGAGAAAGAGATCGTAGACAAACATCATTGGATAGAAAGGGATGAGTTTCTCGATCTCCTTGCCATCGCCCAATCATTACCGGGCATTCTTGCTGTCAATATAGCAACCTCAATCGGAGACAGACTGAAGGGCATGAGAGGCGGTATTGTGGCAGCTGCTGGAACTATTTTGCCATCATTTCTGATAATTCTTGCCATTGCTATCTTTTTGACTCCTGAGACAATCAAAAACAGCAAGATACTCAGCAGCATATTCATGGGTATCCGACCTGCAGTCGTCGCACTGATCATTGCACCGGTCATTACAACGGCTAAAGCTGCAAAACTTAAACTCACCACCATATGGATACCTGCAGTCGCTGCTTTGGTTATATCTCTAGACATGGGAATTGTTTCAAATCCTATAACCTGGATTGCCCTTGGAGCACTTGGGGGCTATTTGCATTGGGAATACTCACGGCGAAAAATGCATAATGCATAATTCACAGTGCATATTTGAATTCAGCGCATTCTCATTTATTCAAAATTTAAAATTCAAAATTACAAATGAATATATACCTAAAAATGATATGGGCTTATCTTAAGATAGGCATTTTTGGATTTGGGGGCGGATATGCTATGCTATCATTAGTGGAGCGATCAGTAGTGGGACCCGGTTGGATATCAGAGCAAATGTTTACAGATATCGTTGCGATCTCGCAAATGACTCCCGGGCCTATTGGGATCAATTCTGCCACATATATTGGATATGTGGCACCGGGCCATGTCACCGGAGGAGAACTTGCTTCGCCATTATGGGGACTTCTTGGGAGTATCTTATGTACGCTTGCAGTGACAGTACCATCTTTTATCCTTGTCATAAAAGCTTCACATTTCATACGCAAACATAATGAAAGCGGAGTGATCAAAGCAATATTTTCAGGACTTCGTCCTGTTGTAGTCGGATTAATAGCATCTGCAGCTATAATGCTGATGAACTGGGCAAATTTTTCACCAAACCATGACACAAGAACACTTATCTATAGTATTGCCATATGTGCAATTTCATTCTGCTTGGTATATTTCAAACTTCCATATAAAGGAAAGAAAATCGGATTGCACCCCATCCTTGTCATTTGCATAATGGGTCTTGCCGGTTTCTTCTTATATTATTGAATAGTATAAAAAAATGAACTACGAACAGACTCTCGAATGGCTATTCGCCCAACTCCCGATGTTTTCTCGCACCGGGGCTGCCGCTTATAAACCCGGATTGCAGACAAGCCTTGACCTGGACGCTTATTTTGGAAATCCTCATAAAAAATTCAAAAGCATCCACGTAGGAGGCACTAATGGGAAAGGAAGCACAAGCCATATGATTGCAGCCATTTTGCAAAGCCAAGGATATAAAACGGGACTTTATACCTCACCTCACCTCGTGGATTTCCGTGAAAGAATCAGAATCAATGGAAAAATGATTGATAAGGAAGCTGTAGTCGATTTCGTAAAGAAATTCAGAGCAAGTGGATATGAGGGGCATCCAAGTTTCTTTGAACTTACAATGATGTTGGCTTTCGACTGGTTTGCATTGCAAAGGGTAGACTATGCAGTAATTGAAGTGGGTATGGGTGGAAGGCTTGATTCCACCAACATTATAACGCCCGAATTGGCAATTATAACGAATATTTCTAAAGATCACACACAGTTTTTAGGCAATACTCTTGTTGATATTGCCCGAGAAAAGGCAGGCATCATCAAAAGTGGGGTGCCATGTGTTATCGGTGAAGCAGAAGAGGAAATAAAGGAAGCATTTGAAGAAAGAAGCAGCGAAGTAGGTACTACCATTCTTTTTGCAGACACTCTTAGACCTCTCCAGAAATGCGTGCCTACCATTGACGGAGGATTCGATTGCAGCAGTCCGATCTGTGGAGATTTCCATTGTCAGCTTGGGGGGGACTACCAAAAGAAAAACATCAATACTGTATTGACAGCGCTTTATGAAATGAGGCGCATAGGAATCGAAATTGATGATGAGGCCATTCGTAAAGGGATGGACGAAGTCTGCGAGATGACTGGATTAGCCGGAAGATGGATGAAAGTGGGAGAATCACCTCTAACAATTTGCGATACCGGACATAATGAGGCTGGAATAAAATACACTATGTCGCAACTTGATAGGAAAGTAAAAGAAACCGGTGGGAATAAACATATAGTCATTGGCTTTGTGGCAGACAAAGCTATTGACGACATTATAGATCTTCTTCCAAAAGACGCAATATATTATCTGACACGTGCATCGATTCCAAGGGCTCTTCCAGTTTCTGAACTTAAAGCAAAATTTCTTGAGCATGGAATCGAAGGAGATACCTATTCCAATCCAAAAGAAGCTGCAGAGACTGCCCTGCGCAATGCTTCTGATAAAGACATAATCTATATCGGAGGAAGCACATTTGTAGTGGCAGACTTCCTTGCATAAATATCACTACTCAATGGTATTAATAGCCTAATTTATTCCCCATATCAAAAAATATATAGCCATGGGGCTAAAATTAAACGGGCGGCATCCTTTTCAGGAAGCTGCCCGTAATCTTTTCTTCATTATTCCGGAGATTACTATTCCGTATTTGATTCTGTCTTGGAATCCTTCTTAGCATTGTCGGTCGACGACACTTCCTCTTCAAGCAAACGTTCGGAGCGAGTCTTATTTTTCGACTGAGCCGAATTCATGTCGCTTTCCTCGTGTAGGAAAATCTCCTGTCCAGAGCCATCTATCACCCGATATTGCAGATATGCAAGAGACTCATCCGGGACAATCTTGACTCCACGTCCGAAACGACGTTTCCATTTTCCGTAGATAGAAAACATACCTTTCTTTATGTAGGCATCCACAAAGGGATGAACATAGAGAATAAACTTCTTGACCTCAAGATGCTGAGTGAGATACTCAAGTTTTTCTTCGAGTTTGTCGGTAAAAAGCAAAGAAGGTTGAATCTCTCCTTTTCCGAAGCATGAAGGACAGGTCTCCTCCGTAGTAATATCAAGAGCAGGACGTACCCTTTGGCGAGTGATTTGCATCAGTCCAAACTTTGAAAGCGGCAATATATTATGTCTCGCCCGATCTTTCGCCATATTGTCGCGCATATGCTCAAGCAGCTGCTGACGATGTTCTGACTTTGCCATGTCGATGAAATCTACCACTATGATGCCTCCCATGTCGCGAAGCCTAAGCTGACGGGCTATCTCATCGGCAGCCCTAAGATTTACTTCAAGGGCATTTGTCTCCTGATCCTGAGAAGCCTTACTTCGATTACCAGAATTGACATCTATCACATGAAGAGCTTCAGTATGCTCGATAATAAGATAAGCTCCAGACTTGAAAGAAACTGTTTTGCCGAAAGCAGACTTAATCTGCCGCGTTATATTGAAACTATCGAAGATAGGTATGTCTTTTGCGTAAAGTTTTACCGTTTCTTTCCTATCGGGTGCAATCAGAGCAACATAGTTTTGAATTTGTTCGAAAATCTCTGCATCATTCACGTATACGCTCTCAAAGGAAGGATTGAATATATCGCGTATCACGCTTACCGCTCTTGATTCCTCTTCATAAATAAGAGATGGAGGAGTGCTTCTTTGCATTTTTGCAATCGAACTTTTCCAGGCATCTACCAGAGTGCGCAACTCATTGATAAGTTCCGCCACTTTTTTCCCTTCTGCCGAAGTTCGCACAATCACTCCAAAGCCCTGGGGCTTGATGCTGCTAATGATCTGACGGAGACGCACTTTTTCCTCTGTCGATTTTATCTTCTGGGAGATTGAAATCTTGTTGCCGAATGGAATCAATACCATAAAACGGCCGGTCAATGTCAGTTCAGTAGTAAGTCGGGGTCCTTTCGTAGAAATTGGTTCCTTAGCTATCTGCACAAGGAGCTTTTGTCCCGGTTGAAGCAGTTCTGCAATTCGCCCTTGTTTTGGGATTTCCGGGAGTTCCTCTATACTTGAAATTTCAGGAACAGTTTCGGGATTCTCTAACGCCTTACTTATATAAGCGTTATAGGTGTTGAATTGAGGTCCTAAATCCAGATAATGAAGAAAAGCGTCTTTTTCGTATCCTACGTCGACAAAAGCTGCGTTGAGTCCCGGCATAAGTTTCTTGACCTTGGCAAGATAGAAATCGCCGACAGCATAGACGACGTTTCTGCTTTCCTTCTGCAGGGAGACAAGACGCGAATCTTCGAGCAGCGCTATAGAAATCTCTTTAGGCTGCACGTCGACGAAGAGTTCGCTTTTCATTATTTCCATTTCAGGATATTGAATTATAAATAATATAAAATAAAGAACAAGCGGGCGTGGCATGATTCATCACCCCATCCGTCCGACTTGTTCTTATGGCTTTTCCGCATCCTTTAAAAAAGGAGCGGCTTGCTGAGTTAGTCCGTGAAGACTATCCGGCAGGAGACCGGATTATTTCTTCTTATGACGATTCTTTCTCAGTCTTTTTTTACGCTTGTGAGTAGCCATCTTGTGGCCTTTTCTTTTCTTTCCGCTGGGCATAATAATTAATATTTTTATGATATGGTTTTTAATGAAATTTTTTCATTTTTACAAATCTCAAGAAGCCACAAAATGTGATATTCCTGATTTGCGACTGCAAATATCGTGATTTTTTTTGAATTAATCACTATTTCAAGGCTAAAAAATACAATTTATATGCGATTTTAGTGTTATCTTTGCAGAAAAATATAAATATATGGCTCCTAAATGGATTTTCTTCGACCTTGACGATACCCTTTTCGACTTCTCTTCAGCATCTCTTATTTCGCTCATGCGGCTTTGGGATGAGACTCCCCAAATCAGACAAAGATTCAAAAAACCAGAAGAATTCCTTGATGCCTATCACATCAACAACAAGCGCATGTGGGATCTTCATGAAAGCGGAAAGATCACTGCCGATTTTCTAAAGGGAGAGAGATTTCGACTGACTGTGGATCCTGAACGCACTGATGAGGATTTTTGCAAATTTTCACGCCAACTCAACGACCGGTATCTCTGGCACCTCGGAGGATGCAATGCTCCCGTAGAAGGAGCAAAGGAGCTTCTTGGAAAGCTTTCGAAAAAATATCTCATTGGGGTTTTGACCAACGGTTTCAACGAAGCTCAGTACCGGAAACTTCAATCCACCGGACTTGACCGTTTCATTCAGCGCATGGTGATCAGCGATGAAATAGGAATACAAAAGCCAGACTCGAGATTATTCCGCTATGCAGAGCAAGCCACTGGAGCTATTGCAGCCCAGACAATAATGATCGGCGACAATCCCGACAACGACATACAAGGAGCCCTTAGAGCCGGATGGAATGCCATTTTTTTCAACTGCAAAGGGAAGATATTCTCATCTGATTCGGACCTCTTTTTGGGCACGATCTACAGACTTGTCGACATTCCTAACCTAATCGAGATTTAACTCGTTGAAAGTGAGTCCGGAAACTCCCGATAGTCTACCATAAAGACTCTCGGCATCGTCCTGACGGATGGAGAGAGTCATTAAACAGGAATTGTCAAATTGCTGACTGACTACCTCTGCTCCGGTTGACTTCACGACTTTCATTACGTCGTTCATAGCCATATAAGGGAATGTAAATGAATAAAATTGCTGCCTTATACATTCTTTTATGCCGGAAGCTTCGAGTGCAAGCGAAGCCGCTTCCTTATAAGCAGCAATGAGTCCAGGGGTGCCAAGTTTTATCCCACCAAAGTATCTTACCACACCGACTGCAACATCTGTGAGTTGCAAGCTATTGATCTGACCGAGTATGGGCTTGCCAGCTGTGCCCGATGGCTCACCATTGTCGTTAGCCTGCCACTCCTTTCGTTCAGGCCCTATGACATAAGCCCAACATACATGGCGCGCATCATGATACTCATTTTGCAAGGCTTTTAATCTTGCTTTGGCATCCTCAGCCGACACCACATGATATGCAAAGGAAAGAAACCGGCTTTTCTTCTCTGTGAACTTGCCGGTCCCTTCCCTGTCAATGGTATAAAAGATGTCAGCCATCAGCCGAACATATTAACAGTGTCTTGAGAAGTCTGGAGAGGATAAAGTAGCATACCAGATGCCACTTCAGAAGCCACGACTTCGCCAAGAGTCTCCTTCACGATCTCAAGCGCCCAAAGAGTAGCACTTGAAGGACCATTAGCAGTCACATACTTACCGGAAACCACGACTTTAGCTGCCTCGTGGACACCCCCTTCGACTTTCCCTTCAAATCCGGGATAGCAAGTAAACTTCTCACCTTTCAATACGCCAAGCTGACCAAGCACTTCTCCCGGAGCAGCACAGATAGCTGCCATTCTGCCATTTGCAGACGATGCCTGATTATGAATTAAGCCCTGAAGCGGTGCAAATTCATAAAGATTTGTTGCACCGGGCAGGCCACCCGGGAAGATAAGCCATTCAGCATCTGTAAAGAGAGTGCTATCATAAAGCACATCTGCAACTACAGTAATATCGTGAGCCCCTTTCACCTGAAGAGACGCTGAGATAGAAACTGTCTTCACAGGCATTCCTGCCCTACGAAGAATGTCGATCACAGAAATGGCTTCAATCTCTTCGAAGCCATCTGTCAAAAATACAAATGAATCCTTCATGATGTAAGATATCAAGACTCTTGACGTCTATAAAGACACCAAGAGTCATATTTATTAACTATTTTTCCTATATCGATAAATGATACAATTACCATTCATCATTATTTATTAAGCCTTATATCAGAATACGCCTTGAGCATGCATAGCCTTTGCAACTTTAAGGAAGCCTGCTGTGTTTGCACCCTTCACATAGTTGACGAAGCCATCTTCAGTCTTGCCGTATTTCACACACTGCTCATGAATATCCTTCATAATTTCCTGAAGTTTCTGGTCAACCTCCTCAGCTGTCCACTTCATCTTCTGAGCGTTCTGTGCCATTTCAAGACCGGATACTGATACGCCACCGGCATTGGCTGCCTTACCTGGAGCATAGAGGATCTTAGCCTTGAGGAACTCCGCAACAGCCTCGCGAGTAGAAGGCATATTGGCACCTTCGCTGACTGCAAGCACACCGCCATCAACAAGAGCTTTAGCCTCTTCACCGTTGATTTCGTTCTGAGTAGCCGATGGCATAGCGATGTCATAGTTCATGAGTGTCCAAGGACGCTTACCACTATAATAAGGAAGATTTTCGTTGGCTGCATATTCGCTGCAACGACCTCGGAAATAAATCTTATGTTCAAAGAGGCGATCAAACTGCTCTTGAGTCATTCCTTCCGGGAAGAGTACGGTGCCTTCGCTATCGCTCATTGACATAACTTTGGCACCAAGCTTAAGAAGCTTCTCAGCAGTATAAAGAGCCACATTTCCAGATCCGGAAATAGCCACTTTCTTATCCTTGATATCTATGCCCTTAGTTGCAAGCATATTGAGAAGGAAGTAAACGTTGCCATAGCCAGTAGCCTCAGGACGCATCAAAGATCCACCAAAGTCGAGACCTTTTCCTGTAAAAGTACCGGTAAATTCGCGCTGCATCTTCTTATACCAGCCGAACATGTAGCCAACTTCGCGGC
>CAZGGB010000087.1:0-13503 GCA_964525115.1 uncultured Sangeribacter sp.
AAAGTGGCAATGTTTTCGGAAAGGAATTCCCAGAATGTCTGTGCAAGTATCATATCGTAATTGCTTTTCAGGTTTGGGAATTAACCGATGATCATGATGTCGTTGCCTTCAAGCACTGCATCACCAACATTTACAAGAATCTTTTGTACTGTACCGCCTTGAGTGGTCTTGACATCATTTTCCATCTTCATGGCCTCAAGCACGCAAACTGTATCTCCTGGCTTTACAGTGTCGCCTTCTTTCACCTTGAAGCTCATGATTGTGCCTGGCAGTGGAGCCTTCACAGCACCTGCTGCCCCACTCGAAGCTGCTGGCTTTGAAATCACCTTTTCTCCTGTTGCTGTAGTAGGGGCAGCAGCAGCTTTGTTGACCTTAACTGGTGACTTGGTGTCTTTTTCAAGCTCTACGTGATAGTGGCTGCCGTTGACTATCACTTCGACCTGATTTCCATCGACATCGCCAACTTCAACGTTGAATTTGATGCCGTTGATTGTATATTTATATTCTTTCATTGTGTTAGTTTATTTACGGATGTTGCGATGAAGCTCAGGCTTAGCGCGGAGATTGTAGATTTTGGAATTCCATGGAGAATATGACTTCTTTATCTGATGGATAGTCAGAAGTGTATGCTCGATGTCATGTCCTTGTCCGAAATATTCAGCAAGAGCCATACCTATTGCTGCAATTGTTTCGCCGCTTGCAAGTTCCGGATGTGCTTGATCTATGGTCTTGCCTGCCTTCTCTACTGCTGCATGCTTCTTCTTGGTCAGAAGGGCTTGCGATATTTTTCCAAAGCATTGGAAAAGAAGACTCAGAAGGATAAGAGCGAAAATCACTATACACATGGATATAAGTGTAAGTGAACCTCCGAAAGAGTCGTTCTCCTTCAGATTTTCGGCTTTCTCCAGCTGGCGCATTCTCTTAGCTGTAGCGCTTACCTCTACTGTATTTGTCTCTTCTGAAGGGATTGCAACCGATTCAAGTGTCTCCTGTCCATTTGCCAGGCATCCTTTTTTGCATTGATGTTCGCAAGTTCCTTCACAATTTCCTTGGCAATTAGCTTCGCATGCAATGGCGGGAGCGTCAATCTGCTCCGGACCAAGTTCTGTCTGTGCGAAGGCGCAGGTAAGTGACAGGCTGAGAATTCCTAATGTAATATATCTTTTAAGCATAGTTTCTTATATTATAGAGGAATGTTGCCGTGCTTCTTGGGCGGGTTGCTCTGTTTTTTGGTGGCAAGCATCTGAAGAGCGCGGATGATACGGAAGCGAGTGTTGCGGGGTTCAATGACGTCATCGATATATCCGTATTTAGCCGCATTGTAAGGATTGGCAAAGAGTTTTGTGTATTCTTCTTCTTTCTCCTTCTTGAAAGCTGCTGGATCTTCATGTTCTTTAGCTTCTTTTGCATACAGCACACCGACTGCACCTTCAGCACCCATAACTGCGATTTCAGCTGTAGGCCAAGCATAGTTCATATCGCCACGCAGCTGCTTGCAACTCATCACAATATGGCTACCGCCATAGCTCTTGCGGAGTGTCACAGTCACCTTAGGCACAGTTGCTTCGCCATAAGCGTAAAGAAGCTTAGCACCATGAAGGATGACAGCATTGTATTCCTGACCAGTGCCTGGAAGGAAGCCGGGGACGTCAACAAGTGTCACCAATGGAATATTGAATGCATCGCAGAAGCGGACAAAACGAGCAGCCTTGCGAGATGCGTTGCAGTCAAGCACACCAGCGAGCACCTTAGGCTGGTTTGCGACAATACCTACACTCTGTCCGTTGAAGCGGGCAAAGCCACAGATGATGTTGCGTGCATATGCTGGTTGAACTTCAAGGAACTCACCATTATCAATGATTGCACCAATTACTTCATACATGTCGTATGATTTCTTTGGGCTGTCAGGAACTATTTCATTAAGCTTATCTTCCAGACGATCGATAGGATCAGTGCAAGGTACAAGCGGGGTTTCCTCCATATTGTTCTGTGGAATATAGCTGATAAGCTTGCGGATAAGCTTAAGGGCTTCTTCTCCATCTTCACAAGCGAAATGAGTCACACCCGATTTAGAGGCGTGTACTGATGCGCCGCCAAGCTGTTCTTGAGTTACATCTTCTCCAGTTACAGTCTTTACTACTGAAGGACCGGTAAGGAACATATATGACATTCCTTTCACCATGATAGTAAAGTCAGTAAGAGCTGGGGAGTAGACTGCGCCACCGGCACATGGACCAAGAATTGCACTTATCTGTGGGATAACGCCGGAAGCAAGTATATTGCGTTGGAATATCTCAGAGTAGCCGGCCAGTGCATTGATGCCTTCCTGAATGCGGGCGCCGCCTGAGTCGTTGAGTCCGATCACTGGGGCTCCCATCTTCATAGCAAGGTCCATGACTTTACAGATCTTCTGTGCCATTGTCTCTGACAATGAGCCTCCAAGCACTGTGAAATCTTGTGCAAAAACATATACAAGGCGACCTTCGATTGTGCCGAAGCCGGTCACTACGCCGTCACCGAGATATTGCTTCTTTTCCATTCCGAAGTTGGTGCTTCGGTGTGTCACGAACATGTCGAGTTCTTCAAAGCTGCCTTCGTCGAGGAGCTGATCGATTCTTTCACGTGCAGTGTATTTGCCACGTTCATGCTGCTTGGCAATTGCCTTCTCGCCACCGCCAAGGCGCGCAGTGGCACGCTTGTCGATGAGCTCTTGAATCTTTTGTTCTTGAGTGGTCATTATTCAATGTGTTGAAAAATTATTTCTTTGAAGGGTCTTCACAAAGCTCGGTAAGAACGGCTTCTGTGCATTTGGGGTGAAGGAAAGCTATCTGAAGGCCATCCGCACCTTTACGAGGAGCTTTGTCGATTGTGCGTATACCCTTTTCCTCACACTCTGCGAGAGCCTCGGCAACACCGCTTTCAACAGCAAAAGCCATATGATGCATGCCACCTTTGCCACCATTTTTTTCTATAAATTTAGCGATAGTGCTGTCAGGACTTGTTGCTTCGAGAAGTTCTATCTTAGTGTCGCCAACTTTGAAGAAAGCAGTTGTAACTTTCTGATCTTCTACTACCTCTTGCTTGTAGCACTTAAGGCCAAGCACGTCTTCGTAGTATTTGATGGCCTCAGCCAAGTTGGGAACGGCAATGCCGATGTGTTCGATGTGGGAAATTTCCATTGCGTTTTTGATTTATTGGTTAGTTGTTGTTTTAAGTTTTTTTGACGTCTACCATCCTCGTTTAAGGATGCGTATACAATTATTTGCAAAATTAACAATTATTTTTCAAATCAGAAAAAGTAATTAAAAGAATATTTTAAAAAAAAGAATAAATCATGGTCTAATACAATTTTTTTGTCTCAATTTATTGTTATGTCAGAAATTTTTACGATATTTGCAAAATATTTGCAGAAGTAGCTGCAAGATACGATATCTTTTAGTTTTCATTGAGCTTCTCCTCGACTGAAACTTGTATGGAAATGACGACGGAGGCTTTGGCCTCACTTATCAATGGAGTCGTAGAAGGAGACTCCAGCGTAAAACTTTCAGGCTTCGCAAAAATTGAAGAGGCAGTCCCCGGACAGCTGACCTTCATAGCGAATCCCAAATATGCCCATTTCATTGAGTCGACCAAAGCGTCGGCTGTTTTGGTATCTAAAAGCTTTGACCATCCTAATCCGCAAAAAATTACACTTATCAGGGTGGAAGATGCTTACTCAACCCTCGCAGAATTATTAAGAATGATTCAAGAGACTCTTCCAAAAAAATCGGGAATCGAGTTGCCTTGTTTCATTGCTGAAGGGGTCTCGATTCCGGATGATGCATATATAGGTGCGTTTGCTTACATTGGTAAAGGAGCCAAAATAGGGAAAGGCTGCCAGATATATCCGCAGGCATATGTCGGAGATAATGTTACAATTGGAGATAAAAGCATTTTATATTCCGGAGTCAAGATATATGAAGGGTGTAAGATAGGTAGTCGCTGCATCTTGCACAGTGGAGTTGTAGTTGGAGGCGACGGATTCGGATTTGCTCCAAATCCTGCCGGGGAATATGAGAAACTTCCTCAGACGGGTATTGTCGTTATAGAAGATAATGTTGAGATAGGAGCAAATACTACAGTAGACAGGGCAACCTTTGGATGCACAAAGATTGGGAAAGGGACTAAACTTGACAATCTTATTATGGTAGCTCACAATGTGGAGATTGGTGAGAATAATGTCTTTGCCGCTCAGTCAGGAGTAGCCGGAAGCACAAAGATAGGCAACGGTAATCGTGTGGGAGGACAAGTAGGCTTTTCTGGTCACATAAATGTCGGAAACAACAATGAGTTTGGAGCTCAATCGGGTATCCCCGGAAATGTTGGCGATGGACAGCGTCTGATGGGTTATCCGGCTGTGGATGTCCGAAAGTTTGCGCGTAGTGCCGTATATATTAATAGACTTAAAGAACTTTTTGATGAACTGAACCGAAAGAAATAATCGGTTTGGTTCATTATATTTACTCATACAAGAAAATAAAATAAAAACATATGAATCAGCTCACTTTAAAAGCACCGATAAAGGTTGAAGGAAAGGGACTGCATTCAGGAAAGCTCCTGACTGCTATATTCAATCCTGCTCCTGCCAACTTCGGAGTGAAATTTAAAAGGATTGATCTTGAAGGCCAACCGGTCATAGATGCACTTGCCGAGAATGTTGTAGACACGACACGAGGCACTGTAATAGGAAAAGGAGAAGCACGTGTAAGCACAATAGAGCATGCGATGGCTGCTCTCTATGCTTATGGTGTCGACAATTGTCTTGTTGAAGTGGATGGTCCCGAACTTCCGATTCTTGATGGAAGTGCCACTGTTTATTCTAAGAAGATAGAAGAGGTTGGACTCGAGGAACTGAATGCCGACAAAGACTATTATATTATAAAGGAGAAGATCCAATATAAGGATGAGAGTGGAGCTACCATAACTATATATCCTGATGAAGGTTTCAGTGTAGAGGTTATGGTAGAATATAATTCTCCTGTGCTTCCTAATCAATTTGCAGTGCTTGATGATCTTGCAGATTTCCGACAGGAAGTAGGAAGTGCCCGTACATTCGTGTTTGTGCGCGAAATAGAAGCACTTTTGCATAATGGCCTTATCAAAGGTGGTGATCTTGAGAATAGCATAGTGATTTATGATCAGCCTGTATCTCAGGAAAAGATCAATGAGATATGTGATGCTGTCCATGTAGAACACATGACAGTGGATAAACTCGGTTATATAAATCCTAAGCCTCTGCAATGGGACAACGAACCTGCACGTCATAAACTCATGGATGTGATAGGTGATATAGCACTTATCGGCCGACCTCTCAAGGGGAGGGTTGTTGCTATACGTCCTGGACATACAGTCAATAATAAGTTTGCCCGTATGCTTCGGAAGGAAGTGAAGCATACAGAAATTCAGAGTCCGGTTTACAATCCGAACATCGCTCCGCTTATTGATGTCAATGGAATCAAGAAATTGCTTCCTCACCGCTATCCATTCTTGTTGATCGACAAGGTTATCGAACTTGATCGCAAGCATTGTGTCGCAGTGAAGAACGTGACAGTTAACGAGCCGTTTTTCCAGGGTCATTTCCCAGAAGAGCCGGTGATGCCAGGAGTGCTTCAAGTAGAAGCAATGGCGCAGGCAGCCGGTGTGCTTGTCCTCAACTTCCTTGAGGAACCTGAGAAATACTCCACCTACTTCCTAAAGATTGACAACGTCAAATTCCGCCAGAAGGTAGTGCCTGGAAATACTCTCCTCCTCAATGTCTCTCTTGCCACAGAAATTCGTAGAGGATGCGCAGTGGTGAAAGGATATGCATTTGTAGGAGAAAAGATCGTCTGCGAAGCAGAATTTATGGCACAAATTATCAAGAATAAGTAACGAGATGGCACAGATGAACTGCATACATCCTAATGCAAAAATTGGCAAGAATGTTAAGATTGGCAATTTCACAACCATTCACGAAAATGTGGAGATTGGGGATAATTGTGAAATCGATAGCAATGTCAATATTTATCCCGGTGCAAGAATCGGTGATGGCGTTAAGATATTTCCGGGAGTTACGGTAGCAGCCATACCTCAGGATTTGAAGTTCCGAGGAGAGGAAACATATGCTTATATAGGTGATGGAACTGTGCTTCGTGAATGTGTCACAGTGCATCGTGGTACAGCTTCGAAAGGAAAGACCGTAGTTGGAAGTAATTGCTTGCTTATGGCATACGTACATATAGCTCATGATTGTGTCATAGGAAACCAGATTGTCATTTCCAATGCCGCTCAGATGGCAGGAGAGGTTGTCATTGATGATTGCGCAGTAATTGGTGGAGGAAGTCTGATCCATCAGTTCTGTCACATCGGTCGCAATGTTATGCTTCAAGGTGGTGCCTTAGTCAACAAAGATATACCTCCATTTATTAAGGCAGCAAGAGAGCCAATATCTTATGTTGGCTTAAATTCGATAGGTCTTCAGCGCAGAGGTTTTAAGCCGGAAGAGATTCAGCAGATTCAGGAGATCTATCGCATTTTATATCTCAGTGATTTAAATGTCACCAATGCAATAAAAATGATCAGGGAGGTTTGTGCCCCGTCGAGATTCCGCGATGAGATAGTTGGATTTGTAGAAAATTCCAATAGAGGCATAGTTCGGTCCGCCATTTGATTTTTGTAAAACAAAAAAGAATAGGATAGACAAAATAGGGAGTGGCGAGACATACGTTGCTCCCTATTATATTAGCTTTCTTTGATATGATAAGAGTATGACCAGCACATCCAACGTATATTGCCGACAAATAATAGAATTGCTCCATGCACATGGAGTTATGACTGCATATTGTAGTCCTGGTTCGCGTAATGCTCCTTTATTGATAGCACTAAATGCGTGTGAAGAGATTATTAAACATGTGGTAATAGATGAGCGAAGTGCTGCATTTCAGGCTTATGGGTGTGCTTTGATAGAGCAAAGACCGGTTGCATTAGTGTGTACATCAGGAACCGCTGTGCTTGACTATGCTCCAGCCGTGGCAGAAGCTTATTATTCAGGTGTCCCATTAATTGTAGTTTCTGCTGATCGACCAAGGGAATGGATAGATCAAGAAGATTCTCAGACCATTCGTCAATTTGGAGTTTTGAGTCATTTTGTCAAAGGAAGTTATGATGTACGGGCTATTCCCGAAGGAAGCAACAGAGAATATACTGAAGATGTAAAATGGACTGTCAATCGCACTGTCAATGAGGCAATGCTTAAGGCTTTGGAAGGAAAACAGGGACCGGTGCATATAAACGTACAACTTGCGGAACCATTGGGGGAACTGACTGATGAGCCTTTTGCAAAAGAAAGAAGTGTAACTTTGATTTCAACTTCGGAATCATTAGCCCCCGAGGCTTTAAAAACCTTGGCTCAGGAAGTTGTATGCTCAAAGATTATGCTTGTAGCAGGATTTTCAACTCCTGACCATAATTTAGACAGAGCGGTGAGAATGTTTGCATCTCTCCCAAATGTAGTTGTCATGGCAGAGACTCTTGCTAATTTGCATGATCCTCAGCCTATGTCGACTATGATTGATTCTGTGCTGTGTGATATGAGCGCAGAAGATAAGGAAAGAATGCGGCCTGATATTGTGATATCGATGGGAGGAGCGTTAGTGTCAAGGATGCTTAAGCAGTACTTGCGTGAATATCCTCCCCACAGTCATTGGAGTCTGGGATATTCCAACTACTTTTGCGATTGTTTCAAATCTTTGACTCAAAAGATAGAGATATCTTCTGGTCCTTTTTTTCGTCAACTTCGTGGAGCCATAAAAAAGTCAAAAGTTAAAATTGATTCTGATTATTCTGCTTTATGGTATGAATATAGAGTGAAATCATTCCAACTGGCTCGCCGATTTATCGAGACTTCGCAATGGAGTGACCTTAAGGCTCTTGATTTTATTTTCAATAATTTAAAAATTGAAAATCTCTTTGTTTCAAATGGAACGGCTGTCAGATATTCACAGATATTGCCACATTCGAGCCATGCAGAATATTGTAATCGTGGAGTGTCTGGTATTGATGGAAGTACTTCTACAGCTGTAGGAGCTGCTTGGGCATATAGTGGAAAAACCACCTTGCTTTCAGGTGATATATCTTGGCTTTATGATTCAGGTGCATCAGCTCTTAATGATATTCCTCTTGATATGCGTATGATAGTCATTAATAATTCAGGAGGAGGTATTTTCCGTTTTATTAAATCTACATCAGAAATTCCATCGGAAACTCGAGAAAGATACTTTTGTGTAGATAATCTTTCGGATTTGTCAGCGATTGCTGCAGGCTATGGCATTGAAACAAAAGAAGCGCATGACATCAATCAACTAAAAGAGAGTATCAGATGGCTTTCTGAAGATTCTGATTTGCCACGAATGCTTGTGGTGGTTACTCCTCCAAAAGAAAGTGCGGAAGTATTGACTGCTTATTTCAAAAAAAATATAAAATAATTGTTTAGTTTTGGATACTTTATAAATTTAAGATATGTTTGACTGGAAGACAATAAAAGAATATGAGGATATCCTTTTCGATGAATTCGAAGGTATAGCTAAGATCACTATCAATAGACCCAAGGTGTATAATGCATTTCGACCGAAGACCAATTTCGAGATGCTTGACGCAATGCGGATATGTCGTGAAAGAAGCGACATCAGAGTTGTTGTGCTTACAGGAGCTGGCGACAAAGCATTTTGTTCGGGCGGAGATCAAAATGTTAAGGGGATTGGTGGATATGTAGATGAGGATGGTACACCAAGGCTTAATGTATTGGAAATGCATCATGCTATAAGGAGCATTCCTAAACCGGTAATAGCTATGGTGAATGGATACTCTATAGGAGGTGGTAATGTGCTTCAGGTGCTGTGCGACCTATCTATTGCTTCTGAGAATGCAAGATTTGGTCAGACCGGGCCTAAAGTAGGAAGCTTCGATGCAGGATTCGGCAGTTCATATCTTGCTCGCTGCGTAGGTCAGAAGAAGGCACGTGAGATATGGTTTCTTTGCAAGCAATACACTGCTCAAGAAGCTTTGGATATGGGTATGGTCAATTGCGTAGTGCCTTTCGATAAACTTGAAGAGACAACTGTGGAATGGTGTCGAACCATTATGAAGCGTTCTCCGTTTGCAATAAGAATGATTAAGCGTGCTCTCAATGCAGAACTTGATGGTCAACGTGGTATGATGGAGTTTGCAGGAGATGCTACTCTGATGTATTATATGATGGACGAAGCTCAGGAAGGTAAGAATGCTTTTCTTGAGAAGCGTGATCCTGATTTCGACAAATATACGGTATTCCCATGAGACTTGCCTACGCTCCATATATATTAAAATTCAAGTTCCCTGCTGGAACGAGTCGAGGTGTCTTGACAGAAAAACCGACCTTCCTTATAAAAGTATATGAAGAGGATGATCCATCTCGGTTTGGAATAGGAGAGTGCTCTGTATTTCCCGGACTTTCGCCTGAAGCTGACGGCAATTATGGGTATAAACTCATAGAGTTGCTTGCTAATATGGCTTTAGGAGTCGAGACCGATCTTTCGCGACATAGCAGTATTCTTTTTGGTCTTGAACAGGCTATTAGAGACTTCGCAGGAGGATGCAAACATGTATATTTCCCATCAGATTTTACTCAAGGGAGAGAAAACATAGAGATAAATGGCCTTGTATGGATGGGCGATTTTGAAGAGATGATCGAACGAATCGATGATAAAGTTGCAAAAGGATTCCATTGTATAAAGCTCAAGATCGGCGCAATTGATTGGCGCAAAGAGGTGGAGATGATAGAATATATAAGGAAAAAGTATTCAGATTCAACACTTCAGATCAGAGTCGATGCTAACGGAGGATTTACTATGGAAAACGCTCTCCCTCGTCTTAAGCGTCTTGCTGATCTTGGAGTGCATAGCATTGAGCAACCTATCCCTGCAGGTATGCCGGATTTAATGGCTTTTCTTTGCCAGGTTTCTCCATTGAAGATTGCGTTGGATGAATCTCTTATCGGAATATATGGTAAAGAACACAAGGCGCAGCTTCTTGATGAAGTCAATCCTGCGTATATAATATTAAAACCATCTTTATGTGGTGGTTTTTCCGGTGCTGAGGAGTGGATCAGGTTGGCTGAAGATAGAGGAATCGGTTGGTGGGTTACATCCGCACTCGAGTCAAATGTTGGATTGAATGCACTTGCTCAGTGGACAGCAACTCTTCACACTTCAATGCCACAGGGTCTTGGTACAGGAGCTCTCTTTACAAATAACTTTGAAAGCCCTTTGCGACTTGATGCTGATAAGTTGCATTATGACCCATCGGTTAGGATTGATGATGATATATATAAATCACTTGATTGGAGATATTGATTATGACACAAGAAGAATTTGAAAAGGTATGGCATGATAGTTCCGATTTTGTTATATGTCATACTTCAGGCTCGACTGGAGAGCCTAAAGAGATTAAGTTGAGTAAGGATTTCATGCGTCAGAGTGCAGTTCGCACAAACAATTTTTTCGGGATAGTAAGTTCGTGCAGGTTGCACACATGTCTTGACTTTGAGTATATAGCTTCAAAGATGATGGCAGTTAGAGCTGACGAAGCTAAGTGCAGGTTGACTTCTGAAGTGCCGACTTCAACTCCACTTGGCGATATTGGAGAAGAAGAGGAGGTAGATTTGCTTTCAGTCGTACCAGCGCAAATGGAATGGATACTTGACAATGCTCAAAGGTGGAAAGGAATTAGACATATTTTAATAGGTGGATCCGCTATTCCTCCAATGATGAGGCGCAGGATAGCATTATCGGGATTTGATGCTTGGGAGACTTATGGAATGACCGAGACTTCATCTCATATAGCACTCCGAAAAGTTGGAGAAGAGGATGTGCCGTTTGTTGCTCTGGATGGGATTTCTGTTGAAGTAAATGAAGAGGGTTGCCTTGTAGTAAATATGCCTGACGGCATGCGTCTTGTCACCAATGATATCGCATCTTTGGAGAGTCCAAAAGAGTTTAGAATACTTGGAAGAGCTGATAATTGTGTGATAAGTGGGGGTATTAAAATTATGCCAGAGGATCTTGAGCGAAGATTAGGACCGTTTATTGCCTTCGACTACTGTATATCCTCTATTCCTGATAAGAAATGGGGAGAAAAGTTGGTGCTTGTTGTTGAGAATCCGGAAGATTCATTGGAGGAAAACCTTCTTAAGAATGCTATAGGAGTACGCCTTAAGCAGTATAGGAAGCTGTTGGATCTTGGAGTTAAGTCGCCAAAAGATGTGGTGTGTGTGCCTGAACTTCCTAAGACTGCCAATGGAAAGGTGGATAGAAAGAAACTTAAAAACCTACTTCACAGCTAATATGCTTACTTGTTGAGGTTTTAATTGAAGATAAATTAAATTATCCGTTTTTTGATATTTTTTGAAGTTGCTCTTCATTGATGATTTTTATCTTTCTTCCATCGACGAGAATCAGTTTTTCTGAAACGAAGGTGGCGAGTGTGCGAATAGCGTTAGCTGTGGTCATATTGCTGAGACTTGCAAGATCTTCACGGCTCATGTAGATGCGCAGAGTGGCTCCGTCGTCTTCAAGACCGTAGTTATCGCGCAGTAAGAGAAGGGCATCGGCAAGACGTCCACGAATATGTTTCTGAGTAAGATTGACTATTTTTGTATCGGAGCCACCAAGATTGCGTGAAAGCTCATGTATGAAGAACATTGCAAGATTAATGTTACCCCTTATTAGCTTTTCGACAATCTTCATAGGGACACGCCCGAGAACTGATTCTTCTACAGCAGCCACAGCCGATACGTACGGCTCTTTAGCAAAATAAGCCCTATATCCAAAATATTGAACTGGAGAGTATAGTCGAAGAATCTGAACACGGTCGCCAATACCTGCCTTGTACATTTTCACTTTTCCTTTAAGAAGACACCAAAGATATTCAGGCTCTTCGTTTTCTGAATATATTATTTGGTTTTTCTTGAATGTGGATATAATGAAATTGTCGGTGACAATACGCTTTTCTTCTGGAAGAAGCGCATTCCACATCTCCGACATGTCGTTGCTGATGATATGTTCGAGTGTACTCTTCTTTAACATTATATTCTCGTCAACTTGACGCTACCTGTATGAAACAAATTATGTATTGTAGTGCATAGCCTACACTATAATTTTTTACCTGATTGCGAGTGCAAAGTTACAAAAAAAAAATGAATTAATGAAATTATTTATTAATTTTGCAGATATAATTCCAACATTTGATCAAGAAAGTTGAAAGTTATCAGAATCGATATTATATAAATAAGAATTTTAAGTTTTAATTATAATGATAGAAGATATTTACAAGGCTGATTCAGGGCGGTATGAGGCAGGTATGAAATACCGCAGGAGTGGAAGAAGTGGAATACTTCTTCCTGAAATGTCTCTCGGATTCTGGCATAATTTTGGGGAGACAACGCCTCTTGAAAGAAGCAAAGAAATAATGAGGTTTGCCTTTGATCATGGAATCACTTCTTTTGATCTTGCCAACAATTATGGTCCCGGATATGGAACTGCGGAGGAAACATTCGGATATGTCTTTGAGAAATCTTTCCGACACTATCGAGATGAGATGTTTATAGCATCCAAAGCTGGCTACGATATGTGGCCTGGTCCTTACGGTAATTGGGGTTCTCGAAAGTATCTCATGGCTTCCATCGAGCAAAGTCTAAAGCGAACAAATCTCGATTATTTCGATGTCTTTTATAGTCATAGATATGATCCTGAGACTCCTCTTGAAGAGACTCTTCAAGCGCTTGTAGATATAGTTAAACAGGGCAAAGCTTTGTATATTGGCATCTCAAGGTGGCCGGTGGAAGCAACAAAATTTGCTTTCGAATATCTAAGAAAGCGAGACACTCCATGTCTAATATTTCAAGATAGACTAAATTTGATCGACAGGAGAATCGTAACAGATGGTACGCTTGAGAATGTCAGAGAAAACGGTTGTGGTTTTATTGTCTTTACTCCACTTGCTCAAGGAATCCTTACAAATAGATATCTTAACGGGATTCCATCAGATTCGCGTGCTATGCAACAGCGTTTTTTGAAGACTTCGCAGATAAACGAAGAACTTGTGACGAATGTTAGAAAACTCAAAAAGATAGCGGAGAGACGAGATCAGACTCTTGCACAGATGGCACTTTCTTGGGTCTTATCGCATCCGGGAGTAACATCTGTGATAGTTGGATGTAGCAGCGTAGCTCAGCTTGCAGATTCTCTTCAAGCTGTAAAGTCTAAGGACTTTACAGCTGAAGAACTTGCTGAAATAGATATAATTTCTGCTAAAATAAAAATTTGATAAATTGATAGTCAGTCTATAATTGGATATGAGTTGGATGGTAGCCGAGAAGGAATGCTTCGGCTGCCATTCTCTTTTTCCTGACTTCGTCAACGTGTCACCCAAAAATCATCAGAGAATAAAGGG
>CAZGGB010000088.1:0-13291 GCA_964525115.1 uncultured Sangeribacter sp.
TCTTATTGATACTGCGATACTTGCAGTGTTAGGTTCGGGTCCCTCCACCTCCACTAATTAATTGTATTTCAATAAGTATTGTAATAAAAGGCTGACAATTTAAATTGTCAGCCTTTTTATTGTGAGAGGAAAAATTCTTCTATTTTATTTTAAAATGGGAAGACTATTTTCGTCTGTAGATTTTACATGCAGCTGGCCCGAAGCAAACCAACGGATACTCTGGATGACGCTCAAACCATGTAACTGCATAAGGACAAGTAGCTGCAATTTTATTGCCTTCCGACAAGATCTGGTCGGCTGCGAGTTGCACCAATTTTCCGGCTATACCTTGTCCTCTTAAGGACGCATCTACAAAGGTATGATCTATAGTTGATACTCCGTCTTTCGATGGAAATGTTACTTCAGCTATTATATTGCCCGAAGTGTCTTTTGCAAAAATTTTGTCGGTTTCTGTTATAAAATTCATAGCAGTAGATTAAAAAGTTTTTGATATATAACATATTGAATTAATAATTGGTTTTCTTGATTATTGCAGCTTAACAATTATTGTGAATATTATGTTATTATTAATATAGAGCTACTGTCGAAGTTGAAACAACTTCAACAGTATTTATTCATCAAAAAGTGGAAAGTATGGCGACTCCAAAATCAAAAGCAAACCTTGGGATGACAATAGTCATTCTGTTCGTTATAACATTTGCGACGGGCATAATTCTGCATCTAAAAAAGCACGGAATAGTAATTGAGCCACGTCCTGTCTTAAAGACCGTGCATTGGATAGCGGGATTTTTAATGGTAGGTCTTTCCTGTTTGCACGCGTCTCAATTTATGAAGATGCTTAATGCAATGAAAGCTAAGTTCCGTTGGTTTTGGGGTGATACTTGGGCGGTGATAATCTTTATATGCCTCACTTTTATTACAGGTTTAGTTAAGTTGTTATCACCAGTGAAAATACCTCATCTCGGTCTTTGGCACTATTGGTTTGGTATTATTATGTCTGTGGCTGTTGTCGTTCATCTTTTTAGAGGATTACCAAGTTGGAATCGTCTTAGGAAAATCAAGTCTCCAAAATAAAAATTCACTCGCACACCACTTATATATAAAAATATATAGAAAAATGTCTTGTAAACAGGGAATATACTGATTACAAGACATTTAAAATTTTATTTATAAGAGTGGAGCATATCGGACTCGAACCGACCACCTCTTGACTGCCAGTCAAACGCTCTAGCCAGATGAGCTAATGCCCCATAAGAAGTTTTATTCGATGCAAATTTAGATATTATTTTTGAATTATCCAAATATTTCTAAAAAATAGTTCATATTTTTTGAAAGACTTCTAAATCGTAGTTGAAACGATTTAGAAGTCTTTATCATCATTGCAGTTTATAGTGAATCATCGCATGATAGTAAGATTTGAATGGTCGACAGATCCACCCGAAGAGGATTCTTTATTCAAAGAAGAGGCTTTTCCCGAAAGTGATACTTTTGCTCCGCTGGATGCATTGGCATCTACAAAGCCTCCTGAAATTCCTGAAAGAGTGATTGAACCGGCACTGGAAGCAACAGCTATGATCTTTTGAGATTTGAGCGCATCTATATTGATTGATGCTGCACTTGATGCAGTAGCGTCTACATTTCCTTCGACATTTCCAATATTTATAGATGAAGCACTTGATACTCCTGCATCAAGATCTCCTTTTAAACCAGCGATAGTCATTGATGCCGAGCTTGATGAAGAAACTTCAAGTTCCTTACATGTGATTTTACCGGCATTTAAAGAAGCAGCACTACTTAAATCAACCTCTAACTCACCATTAATTTTCAAATCTCCTTCCACAGTCATATTAGAAGCTGAGGAAAGGTTTACTTCATATAGTTCGGGACTTGAGACTTTGATTATAGAGGGACCCTTTATCTTCACATTTTTTAATCCATCAGTGTTAGCATAATATGCTTTAAGAGTCTTATCCTTGACTTCAACCCTGAGATATTTTTCTGCGGAGGGGGTGGTAGAGATAGTTGCAGTACCTTTATTCGGTCCCTGCTCAAAGATGATTTTGATTGCTTGAGATGCTTCGATCTCATTGAAATCACTAATTTTAATAGTTTTATTCACTGTTGGATTTTCATCATTCCCCTCAATGCTGATATTTGAATTGGCAATCCCATTGATTGAACATCCTGATAAAAACAATGAAACGCATACTGCCAATCCTGTAGTTAATGTTGATATATTCATAATCATTAATTTTATGTTCTATACTATTAGACGTTTAATTTTTCAAAATGTGACAGCTTAGTATAATTTTTTAACAAAAAAATCTATTTTTTATTTGATAGGTAGTCGGCATACATATCTCTAAGCTGATCAGGACTTACTTCAAGCACAGCGAGTCGAGAAAAAAATAGCTCACTTTCTTCTCCAAGAAGCGTATCGAGTCTCATCTTTCTGATGATTTCTACAGCACTTTCCGCCACAAAAAATCCAAGTCCTCTCTTATTGAAAATCACACCTTGTCGTTCAAGTATCTCAAAAGCCCGTGCAGCGGTAGCAGGATTCACTTGCTGAGTGACTGCGTATTCTCTCACACTTGGAATTCTTTCCAGTTTCCTGTACTCATCCAGCAGAATACGGTCGCAAATTTGATCAGCAAGTCGGACATATATTGGTCTATTATCTGCTTGTATCATATTATTTAGTCATAAATCTTTGCACAATCTGCGTATTGCGATATCTTAGCCAAGCAAATACCCAACATGCGATATTAAGTATTGCAAGAGCAGAGAGTCCTGTCCATTTAAGTAGACTGACATGGTCTTTCCAGAACATGAAAAATGAATACCAAGAAATATCAGCAGCGGATATAAAGGTTAGAAATATTACTCCAATCCATTCCAAAACCATCATGACTATCCAAGTTTTTATCCATGATAATTTTGGCCAAAGCGCGCTTCCTAATGCATAGATTGAATTACCTAAAATTGTAGATAAAATTAAAAAGGTAATAATAGTGCCGGATATTCCTTTATTGATATAGCTGAACGCATCCTCTAAAGCGATATGTCCACCTCCATATGCAAGTTGACTTATTCCTAAGCCAATCAACATTCCAATCAACAGCATTAGAGTTCCTGCAACAAAATAAATGAGGAAACGAAGAATAAATTTCTCAATTTGTGATGCTGGAAGCATCAGCGATGATATTCGTTGTCTTTTTGTGCTTAAGTTGCTGAAAGTAAGTGACCCCAACACTGTAATACCAATACAAAAAATCCAGATTGATATGCCAAGGTACATTGATCCAAAGGTTGACTGTTTGGTTTGTATTGCTTCTTCAAAACTTCTTTCTGTCAATTCTGCAACATGTTTAAGACTATTAATATCAATGATAGCGATAATACTGATCAGGATTGCCAAAGCTGCAAAGATTCCAAGGCTTCCAATTGCCAACTTGACATAGTTACTCTTATTGACAGCTAAATCTGCTTTCATCAGAACAGAGAAACGATCCCATGAAAACGTTTTATTTTCCTTTATTGCATGAGTTTCCATAATTGTCTACTTATTTAGCATTACGAGAATAAATATAGTTAAACAGAGCTTCAAGATTCACTTCGGTATCAGGCTGATCTGGAGTTCGCATTTTCATGTACGCATATCCCCCCATAACCGGCTCACTCCATATGACACCGTTTTCTGGAAGCACTGGAGCAAGCCCAAACACGAATTTCTCTTGAAGATTGGCGATAGAATCATCAAGTTGAATGCCGTTATTGTCCATGATTGTCACATGATCGAGAAGTTGGTCAAGATCGCGTACTTGATGAGTAGATATAATGATGGTGCGCTCATCATTCATAGTCTTTACCACAGCTCTGCGGAACTCACTTTTGCCAGGAATATCAAGACCGTTGGTAGGCTCGTCCATCAAAAGCACGGGGGTATGACACGCTAAGGCAAACGCTAAGAACGCCTTCTTCCTCTGACCCATCGATAGAGATCCCAGATGTATATCGGGAGTGAGATTAAAATGCAACAGTGCCTCCTTGAGTGATTCCTCTGAGAAGTTGGGGTAGAAGGGAGCATAAGCCTTTACATACGCTTCGAGAGTGATAGATGGAACATCAATTTCTTCCGGAACAAGAAAAATCTGGCTCAGGAATTCGGATTTTCTATCCCAAGGATTAAAACCGTTGACATTCACTGTTCCTTGTGATGCCTTCAATAGGCCTGAGATTAGATAGAGCAGTGTGCTTTTGCCTGCTCCGTTGGCGCCAAGCAACCCCACAATCTTGCCGGATGAGAGTTCCATGCTGAAGTCAGCTATGGAATCTCTCTTGCTTCCGACATAGCGGTAAGATACGTTTTTTAATGAAATCATCTTTATAATCTTTAATTAATAACTATTCAATATTACTGTAGTGGTGTATTGGTGTAGTAATACACTGCAAAATTATGATAAATTTTTCATACCACCAAATTTTTTTTGAAAAAAAATCATTTTTTCTGAAAAGATAAGATGATATCAACCCTTTTTAGTAAATTTGCAGCATGAAAAGAATTGGAATATTGAGTGACACTCACGGGTGTTGGGACGACAGGTATGCACTGCACTTCAAGGATTGTGACGAAGTCTGGCATGCCGGTGACGTTGGCGATTATACAATTATCGAACGTCTTCAAGATATAGTGCCTGTAGTTAGGGCTGTGTCTGGAAATATCGATCATGGCTTGGTTCGTCGGAAGTGTAAGGATCTGGAGATTTTTCAATTAGAAGGAGTAAAGATTCTTCTGACTCATATCGGTGGTTATCCTGGGAAATGGAGCAAGGGAATGAAGAACTTATTGAATGAAAACCATATCACACTTATGGTGGATGGCCATTCACATATCCTGAAAGTAATATATGATAAGGAATTGGGATTGTTGCACATTAATCCTGGTGCAGCCGGCATTTACGGATGGCACAGTGTTAGGACTCTTGTCAAGTTGACCATTGATGGCTCTGATATGCGAGACTGTGAAATTATAGAACTTACTCCTTCTAAAAATAATACCCCCAACACCTAAATTACTCAAGAATGAGTATTGACAATGTGTCGATTTTTTTGTAATTTTGCACTAATTTAGAATTAGTCTATATAGCAAGATGAGATTAGTCGACCTTCAGCCGGGAGAAACCGGCGTGATAACTAAGATCCTTGGGCACGGTGCTTTCCGCAAAAGGGTTATGGAAATCGGATTTGTACGTGGTCGGGAAGTGACCTGTAAGCTCAATGCTCCTTTGATGGATCCTGTCAAATATGCTTTGATGGATTATGAAGTGTCTCTTCGTAGGAATGAGGCATCTATGATAGAAATAATGCCTCTGCAGGAATGGCATGAGCATGAGCCTGATGCAGACAAGGCAGAAAGAAAAGCTACTGCTCTTCACGATGAGGACGCAGCCCACGCCGTTAGACATGATAAAATTATCAATGTAGCTCTTCTAGGAAATCCTAATTGTGGCAAAACTTCTCTTTTCAATATTGCAAGCGGAGCCAACGAACATGTAGGCAACTATGCAGGCGTTACAGTCGATGCAAAAAGGGGACACCTTAATTATAAAGGATATCGCATAAATATTGTCGATCTCCCCGGCACTTATTCATTATCAGCCTACAGTCCGGAGGAACAATACGTGGTAAGATATCTACGTGACGAGACTCCCGATGTGATGATCAATGTAATTGTGGCGTCAAATCTTGAACGGAATCTATATATGACCACCGAACTGATCGATATGAACCGTCCGATGGTGATTGCACTGAATATGTATGATGAGCTTGAGAAGTCGGGAGCCACTTTGAAATACAAAGAACTGGGAGCAATGCTCGGTGTTCCGATCGTGCCTACAGTTGCTGCAACCGGAAGGGGAGTGCATCAACTTCTTGATACAGTCATTGAAGTATATGAGATGAAGCATCCCGACACTCGCCACATTCATGTGAAGATGAGTCCTGAGATAGAGGCGGGTGTGGATGTACTGAGAGCGGATTTGAAAGCTGAATCTAAGGTACCGCTTCATTTTGCTACCCGTTATCTTGCCATCAAACTTCTTGAGGGTGATCCTGAAGCAGAGCTTCTAATAAAGAACACACCTGATTATGAAAAGATTATAGAAGACCGAGACCGAGTGGCTGCTGAAATCAAGCAAGAAATAAATGAGGATGTTCAGACAGCTATTGCTGCGAATAAATATGGATTCATTCAAGGAGCACTGGCAGAGACTCTTGAAGGCGATTTGGTACACGATGAAAAGACAACCAAAATAATTGATGCGCTGGTCACCAACAAACTCTTTGGTTTTCCGATTTTCCTTGCCGCCATGTTCTTCATCTTCTGGTTTACCTTTGAACTTGGTTCATATCCTATGGAATGGATTGAAGATCTTGTAGCATGGATATCTCAAATTGTGTCTCGCTTCATGCCGGATGGTCCGCTTAAAGATTTGGTTCTTGATGGGATAATTGGAGGAGTCGGAGGCGTGATTGTCTTCTTGCCAAACATTCTTATTCTCTATTTCTTCATCTCATTTATGGAGGATTCAGGATATATGGCAAGGGTTGCCTTCATTATGGATAAACTGATGCATAAGATGGGACTGCACGGCAAGAGTTTCATTCCGCTCGTGACAGGTTTTGGATGTAATGTGCCTGCCATCATGTCAACCCGAATAATAGAGAGCAGTTCAAGCCGATTGATCACCATATTGATACTTCCATTTATGTCTTGCTCTGCTCGACTTCCAATTTATGTTCTCCTTGCAGGGGCTTTCTTCCCACAACATGGAGCTCTTGTATTCTTCGGCTTATATCTATTGGGCATCATAGTGGCTATTCTTACAGCTAAGATGCTAAGAAAATTCTGGTTTAAGGCAGATGAGACTCCATTTGTCATGGAGTTACCCCCATATCGAGTGCCTACTTATAAGTCAGTCGTTCGTAGTATGTGGTCGAAGGCTAAGCAATATCTTCAAAAGATGGGTGGTCTGATTCTTGTGGCTTCGATAATAATATGGGCATTGTCTTATTTCCCTCGATATACTTTTGAAGATGTACCACAGTCATATATCGAGACGACTTTAGCGGAAATGCCTGTTGATGAGCGTGCTGAAAAATCAATTGAAGAGATCAATGATCTTGTGCTCCACACCTATCAGCAAGAGCATTCGATTCTCGGAAACATCGGCAAATTCTGCGAGCCTGTTGTGCATCCTATGGAGCTTGGTTGGCAATCTTGTGTCTCTCTTATCGCCGGGATGGCAGCCAAAGAAGTTGTGGTCTCTACAATGGGGGTCTTGTATGTTGGAGATGACGATGCAGATGCATTGAGCCAAAGGCTCAAGACTCCTTCACCACTTACTGGAAAAGCACCATTCACTACTGCGTCAGCAATTGCTTTTCTTGTATTTGTTTTGCTTTATTTTCCATGTATTGCCACTCTAACCGCAACAATAAGGGAAACCGGAAGTTGGCGCTACGGCCTCTTTTCTCTTGTCTATAACACCGTCCTCGCATGGATTTTAGCTGTTGTGGCATTCAATATTGCAAATTTGTTTACTTAGAGTCCATCTCATAAACTTTTTATACCTTTTACCTCTGAAATCATACTTAAGAGTAATGTTTTTCGTTATACTATTATGATACGAAAAACATTCCTCTTTTTCTTTTTAGCCGGCGGCATCTCAATGCCGCTTTTCTCGCAGTCTCTTGAATTTACTGGCAATTCTTTGAAGGTGCTTGAAGAGACTCCTGAGAAATCGACCGGCCTTGAGAAGATCTACATACTTTACTCTGTTCAGGGTGTCACTGCATCCTATACGTCATCTTCCGGCAATACAATAAACTGGTTGCAGTATGGAAATCTTGGTGGCGGACACGCCGAAGAGGTTGCTTCCACTCAAGAAGGCAAGACGAGTACTCTCACTTCTTTGGAAGGAGATAAAGGATACATTGTGGAAGATGGCGACCGAAGATATTGCTTTTGGATCACCGACTATCTTCCCCATCGACTGAAACTGCAATCGGCAGCTCCGGCAGATGATCAAGAGTGTGGCGTGACCCTAATAGATGTTGATGGTTCAGGCGACCCTATAAGATATTTCACAATCAATGGGATGCAAAAGACTCTCAATCAGGAGATAACCATAGAATACACTACTCAGGAATGGGATGAAAGTTCCGATCAAGGAAATTTCTTTGAGATTTCGGCTGAAAAGAGTTTTGAAAGTCTTCAGTCAGTCTATCGTCTGACACCTCCAAATTACTGTGCATCAACTTTCAAGATTACAGGTGATAAGTTTTTGAAAGCTTGGAATTGGGAAGAATCGGTTGAGACTGTGACTGTAAGTCCGTATTCGGTTGATGCCAGAACATTTGCTATTCAACAGACTTCTGATTCTGCTGAGGATTCTGTCGAAGAGAGTGTAGGAAGTAATCAGATTGGAAGTGGAGATAATGAAGGTCTTGGTGGTTCTGCTCCTTGCGACATAAGTTTTCAGGCATATGTGACAGATGGTGTCATACATAATGAATGGCAATTAACCCGTGACCCTGAATTTGAAAATATCGATTTTCGTTTTACGACTCAAGATCTTGATTACACCTTTCTTGATGAAGGCACTCATTATGTGAGATATATAGGTAGTAACTCCGATGGTAGTTGTGAGTATATAAGCGATATCTACGAAGTGACAATAGGAGAGAGCCAGCTTAAGATTCCTAATGCTTTCTCTCCAAATGGAGATGGTGTAAATGATGAATGGAAGGTTGCTTATCGTTCGCTGCAGACATTTCAATGCTCTATATTTGATCGTCAAGGTCATCAAGTGTGTCATCTCACTTCTCCTGATCAGGGTTGGGATGGCAAAGTACATGGAAAGATTGTGGATTCAGGGGTATTCTTCTATGTAATTGAAGCCACAGGAACTGATGGGAAAAAGTATAAAAAGAGCGGAGACATTAATATTGTGAAATTTGTTGGACGGACGAGCACTTCTTCAAGCGAAGACCAATAATGGCATGATATTTGTTATTATATTTGGAAAACACACTTTGTAGAAATATGAATGAAAATCTTAAGGCGGCAGATCGTATCGAAGTTTCCGGTGCGAGAGTCCATAACCTCAAAAATATAGATGTTACCATTCCCCACAACTCCTTGAGTGTCATTACAGGACTGAGCGGTTGTGGAAAATCATCGCTTGCTTTCGACACTATTTTTGCCGAAGGCCAGCGTCGTTATATTGAGACATTTTCTGCTTATGCACGCAATCTTCTTGGAAGCATGGAGCGTCCCGACGTTGATAAAATCACTGGGCTTAACCCAGTGATCAGCATAGAGCAGAAGACCACCAATAATAATCCGCGCTCCACTATCGGAACCACAACGGAGATCTACGACTTTTTCCGTCTCCTTTTTGCTCGACTTGGCGAACCAAGAAGCTATATTAGCGGAAAACCGATGGTAAAATACACTAAAGAGAAGATTGTAGAGATGGTCTGTAAGACTTTTGCCGACCGTAAGATCTATGTTCTGGCACCACTTGTGAGAAATCGTAAAGGACATTATAAGGAGCTTTTCGAAAACCTTCGGAAGAAAGGTTATCTTAATGTGCGTGTTGATGGAGAACTTAAAGAACTTGCTTTCGGAATGAAAACCGATCGCTATCGAAACCACGATATAGAACTCGTCATCGACCGACTAAAGGTAAGGGAAAATGAACAAGATCGTCTAAAAAAAGCTGTGGAAGAGGCCCTTAAGCAAGGCGATAAACAGATGATGGTGATAGACATCGATTCAGGAAAGCTTCATCATTTTTCTCTGTTGCTTATGGATTCGGAAAATGGTTTGTCTTATCCTGAACCGGCTCCTCACAACTTCTCCTTTAATTCCCCACAAGGTGCTTGTCGACGATGCAAGGGCTTGGGAGAGGTGAATATAGTTGATGTTGACAAAATTATTCCTGATAAAAACAAATCGATATATGATGGTGGCATAGTGCCGCTAGGGAAATATAAGAACAGTATGGTCTTCATGCAGATAGAAGCAATTTGCAAATTACATGGAGCCACACTCAAGACTCCAATAAAGAATCTTTCAGAAGAGGCTCTTGACGATATCCTCAATGGTACGGATGCTCGACTGGCTATCACAAGCCTTCAGACTTATTCCTATGAATCGAACTATGAAGGACTGGTGAAATATATTGAAGCTCAGCAGTCTGATGATTTCGGAAGCGAGGCTAAGAAATGGAGCGACCAGTTTTATACCCGTACAGTATGTCCGGAATGTAATGGTCAGCGTCTTAACAAAATCTCGCTTCACTATTTTATCGACGGCAAGAATATTGCTGATGTGGCTAATATGGACATTAAGGAGCTTTACGAGTGGACCCAGGGCTTGGAAGATCGTGTCGATAGCCAGCGTCGTCTTGTGGCTGTGGAGATAATGAAAGAAATACGCTCTCGCCTTAAATTCCTTCTTGATGTGGGTCTCGATTATCTTTCACTCAATCGTCCGAGCTCATCGCTATCGGGAGGAGAGAGCCAGCGTATCCGTTTGGCTACTCAGATTGGAAGCCAACTTGTTAATGTTCTTTATATACTTGATGAACCGTCGATTGGGCTTCATCAACGCGATAATGAACGACTCATAAACAGTCTGAAGCAACTGCGCGACAATGGTAATTCTATCATCGTTGTTGAGCATGACAAGGATATAATGAATGAGGCAGACTATATTGTGGATATAGGTCCCGGTGCGGGTAGAAAAGGAGGCAACGTAGTGTTTCAAGGTACTCCTTCTGAAATGAAGAAGACCCATACCCTTACTGCAACATATCTTAATGGAGAGAATTCAATAGAGATTCCCACGGAGAGACGCATTGGAAATGGTAAAACTCTCAAGATCATTGGTGCAACCGGTCATAATCTAAAGGATGTAGACGTCGAATTTCCTCTTGGAAAATTCATTTGCGTTACGGGTGTTTCAGGTTCCGGGAAGTCAAGTCTTGTCAATGGGACTCTTCAGCCTATCTTGAGTCAGAAATTCTATCGCTCCAATAATCAGCCACTTCCTTATAAAGCAGTGGAAGGAATTGAAAATGTCGATAAAGTTGTCACGGTCGATCAGTCGCCACTCGGACGTTCGCCAAGATCTAATCCAGCTACTTACACCGGAGTCTTCACTGATATCCGTAAACTTTTTATGGAGCTTCCAGAGTCAAAGATTAGAGGATATAAACCGGGTAGATTCTCCTTCAATGTGAGTGGCGGACGATGTGAAACTTGTAAGGGTAATGGCTATCGTACGATTGAAATGAATTTCCTGCCGGATGTTCTCGTACCCTGTGAAGAATGCCATGGCAAGAGATACAACCGCGAGACTCTTGAGGTCCGTTATAAAGGAAAATCCATCGCTGATGTCTTGGAAATGACAGTGAATCAAGCTGTGGAGTTTTTTGAGAATGTTCCTTCTATTTTGAAGAAAATAAAGGTACTTCAGGAAATCGGTCTTGGATATATCAAGCTTGGCCAGCCTTCCAGCACATTAAGTGGAGGTGAAAACCAACGTGTGAAGCTCGCGACAGAACTTGCCAAGAAAGACACAGGTCGTACACTTTTCATCCTTGATGAGCCGACTACCGGTCTTCATTTCCAAGATATAAAAGTGCTTCTTGGAGTGATCAATAAGCTTGTCGATAAGGGTAACACAATGGTTGTAATTGAGCATAATCTTGATGTGATTAAATCAGCTGACTGGCTCATTGAGATGGGTCCGGAAGGTGGTAAAGAAGGTGGCAAATTAGTTGCCTCGGGAACTCCGGAAGAGATGTCACTTCTCGACACTCCGACATCCCGCTTCCTCCGAGACGAACTCTCTCAAGTGCCAATGTAGTTAGCGCACTCCGTGCGCGTCAACGCGCGTCTTGCTCCATAAAAAGCGGTGCAATCCAACAATGGGTTGCACCGCTTTTGATAAGGAAAGTTTTGATAGGAAGGACGCGCGTTGACGCGCCCGGAGGTCGCTAACTACTTTGGCTTCGCACTTAATTGTCAACTGTTGGATTAACGAATAGAGAATTTTATATCCGTATTATCAGCGACAAATAATTATGCATTATGAATTATGAATTAAAAAAAGCTATTTGGCTATTTCTTCGTCAAATAGTTTCTTAATATTATGTAGTCCGTGAAGAGATCCTGAGAAAACTATAGATCCATCTTTCCCTATCACAATATAGGATGGATAGCCTCTTAAGGCAAATTTGTTCTTTAAATCCTGCGCCTGTGACTGAGAAAGACGCATATGCTCTCCTTCTATCGACTTGATCTTCTCTTCCCAGGTATTCTTTGGGGATGTCTCATCGGCAAGATAGACAAAAGCAACATTTTCTGAATAATCCTTCTTTATAGGTTGTATTTCATTTATTGCACTCAAGCATGGTGAGCACCATGTGCCCCAAATATCGATATAGATCACTTTACCTTTGAATTTCTCTGCAATATCCTTAAGCACCTGTTCTCCGGAGTTTTCTGGATTTGTTTCAAGCACATTGTATGTAGTAGCCTGCAATGTCTTAGCCATAGCATTATTCTGATCCATGACGTAGTCAAAAAACATATCAGGTAGGCGTTTGCGACAATTTGCAATGTATCTGTCGGAAAGTGTATTGCGCCTTTCTATATATCTGATATAAGCTTGCGATGCAAAGAGTTGATTCATCAGCGAAGACTCCTTTCCATGAAGTTTGGTGAAATTTTCAATAGCTTTGTCAATATCTTTTTCAAACTTCCACATTTGGTAAATATCATCGTATTTAGAATTAAAAGCAGATATAGTTGAATCATTATCATTATGGAAAACTTCTATTCCTTCTATTATGGCATTTTCGAATGGTATGTCAGCAGCTTCTTGAAATGAAAATTCATGTCCGTCAGTTCTTAAATTAAGTAGCCAATTCAAGTAGTGTGATCTCACATCATTATACTTTTTTATTTCTCCATTTTTCAGTTTATCAATCAAAACTTCAGATTTCGCATTTTCAGAACCTTGAAGATTTAGAGAGTCTCTATAATGCATAACTCTTTTAATTGCGGCCTGAGCATATTCATTCACTACCTCTTTAGGTACACAGTCAAGATTGTTAGAAATAAGACTTTGGGCCAGTTCTTTATCGTTATCTTTGACTATATTATTCTCAATTAAGTAAGAATAATATTCAGGCTCAATATTCTCGATTCT
>CAZGGB010000089.1:0-12933 GCA_964525115.1 uncultured Sangeribacter sp.
TATTTAGAATAAAAAAAATGCCAAAATCATTTGGATTTTAGCATAGAATACGCTGTCAAAAAAAACATCACTGCCCCGCCCTCTTTACCCAAACCGGGCTTCTGCTGACGGTCAGCGATGCAAAATTACACTTTTTTTCCCAAATAAAAAAATTTCCGACACTTTATTTACTCACTCAACTTTCGATCTTAACAGTTTATCGTTAATCGTTGATAAAACCTCTGCCCCTTTGCGCCTTTGCGTGTTATTTTTAAGCATGCGAAAGTTGAGATCCGAAACTTGAGTTTTTTGTACTAATTCCACATTTATTCCAACATAAAAAAGTGAAGTTATTACACAAAGGACAATTCAAGCATGGAAATAGACTTTGTGGTGCAAGCGGGTAGCCGGCTATTGCCGATTGAGGTCAAAGCAGAAGAGAACGTGAAGTCGAAGTCTCTAAGACAGTTTATTACAGTCGATAAAGCAGATATGGGTCTTAAAGGCATAAGATTCTCAATGAAGGGCTTCGTCAAGCAAGACTGGATGGAAAATGGCCCCCTCTTCGCCGTCCACTCCTTCTTAAAAAGAATATCCAAGGAATAGCCCAACGGCGGCTACATCACCATAATTCCAAAATTATTTCAAATTTCTCAATTCTCAATTCTCAATTATTTCAACAATTCCCAATTCTCAATTCTCAATTATTTCAACAATTCTCAATTCTCAATTCTCAATTCTCAATTATTTTTTGTAATTTTGTACTTTATTATGCATAATACGCTTTTACACTATGAAATTTATAAAACTTATGGCATTGTGCCTCCTTTCCGTTAGCCTAAACGCTTTCGCTCAGAAAAAAACTGAAATCCTCCTTTGGGACGAAAATCCCCTCGAGCAGTCTGATGCAAAATCAGAACGTGTGAAGGCTCAGGACTTTAAGATCGACCCTGCCATCACCGTCTACACTCCAAAAAATCCAACCGGCAAGACCGTACTTATGTGCCCCGGTGGTGGCTACACACACCAAGCAACAGCTCACGAGGGCCACGATATGGCTGACTGGTTCAACGCTCAAGGCATCACCTACGCCGTACTGAAATACCGTCTCCCTTATGGCGACCACACCATTCCTCTCGCTGATGCCGAGCAAGCCATGCGTATCCTACGCAAATATTCTTCCGAACTTGGAGTTGACCCCAAGATGATAGGCATCGCTGGAGCTTCAGCCGGCGGCCACCTTGCTTCAACTCTCGCTACCCATTACTCTTCTCCCGAAACAAGACCAGACTTCCAAATACTGTTCTACCCAGTAGTCAGCATGGACGCCAATAAGACCCATATGGGATCAAGAATAAACCTTCTTGGAGAGAGCCCAACTGACGAACTCGTAAAACTCTACTCCAACGAACTTCAAGTCACCCCCGACACTCCGAAAGCTTTCATTATGCTCTCTTCCGACGACGGAGCTGTACCCCCTGCTAATAGTATTGACTACTACACTGCCTTGCTCGCCAACAAAGTACCAGCTACTCTGCATGCTTACCCTGTAGGGGGGCACGGATGGGGATTCCGCGACAAGTTCCCGTATAAGCGCCAATGGACTGGAGAACTCGAAAACTGGCTAAACAAAGCAATCTTCTGATTATGAACGAAAACGACAATATATTCGACATCGAAACTACGAACATCCCCGAAGAACCTGAATTCGAGGCGGAAATCGATACCCCTGCTCGAGTGGCTGATTCCGGATATGGAGATGATGCTATCCAGACTCTCGAATGGAACGAGCATATTCGCCGGCGCCCCGGTATGTACATCGGTAAGCTTGGCGATGGATCGCACGCTGAAGATGGCATTTATGTGCTGATCAAAGAGGTCGTCGATAATTCTATCGATGAGTTCAACATGGGAGCAGGGAAAAGAATCGATATCTCAATTGATGCAGACACTGGAGAAGTAAAGATTCGAGATTTCGGCCGCGGCATACCCCTCGGCAAGGTGAAAGAGGTTGCATCTGACATTAATACAGGTGGTAAGTTCGACGACAAGAACTTCAAGAAGTCAGTAGGTCTTAACGGTGTCGGCTTGAAAGCAGTCAATGCACTCTCTACTCATTGCGAGGTGGTCAGCTATCGCGATGGGGAGTGCGTGCGTGTGGCTTTCGATAGAGGCAGACTGATAGAACATACCGATAAGATGCCCACAAGAGAGGAAAATGGCACCCTCGTTTGTTTCCGTCCGGATGAATCGCTTTTCCGTGGCTATAAATTCGACTTGGAGACTATCGAGACGATGGTGACTAATTACACCTATCTCAACGTTGGCCTCCATATCTACTTCAATGGCAAGCGCTACCTTTCGCGTCACGGTCTGCTCGATCTCCTTAAAGAAAACATAACTTCTGAACCCCTCTATCCGATCATCCACCTGCAAGGAGAAGACATTGAAGTCGTGATCACACATACAGATCAAAATGGCGAAGAATATTATTCTTTCGTCAACGGCCAACATACGACTCAAGGAGGAACTCATCTTGCTGCCTTCAAGGAGCATATCGGCAAGACTATAAAGGCTTTCTCTGGAAAAAACTACGAATATGCCGATATCCGAAACGGAATTGTGGCTGCCGTAAGTGTGCGTATACAAGAACCGGTGTTTGAATCGCAGACCAAGACAAAATTAGGCAGTAAGGAAATTGCACCAAATAGCCCGATTACGGTCAATAAGTTTATCGGCGATTTCTTGAAAAAAGAGCTTGACGATTATCTTCATAAAAACACGGAGATTGCCAATGTGATGCTCAAAAAGATCGCTGCCAATGAAAAGGAACGAAAGGCGATGTCGGGGATCGCTAAACTTGCAAGAGAAAAGGCAAAGAAGGTGAATCTTCACAATAAGAAACTACGCGATTGCCGAATCCACTACAATGATTCCCTTCGCAATAATGCCAAGGAAGACCGCCGTGAGGAATCTGCTATTTTCATCACTGAGGGTGACTCTGCAAGCGGTACTATCACAAAAGTGCGGAATGCTGAGACCCAAGCTGTATTCTCCCTGCGAGGAAAACCTCTCAATAGCTACGGTTTGACTCAGGAAATCGTGTATAAAAACGATGAGTTTAATCTCTTGCAGGCTGCCCTCAACATTGAGGAAGGAATTGAGGGGCTTCGCTATAATAAGGTGATCATTGCCACTGATGCCGATGTCGACGGAATGCACATTCGTCTTCTCTGCATCACATTCTTCCTCATGTTTTTTCCCGATTTGGTCAAAAAAGGACATGTTTATATTCTCCAGACCCCACTTTTCCGAGTGAGAAATAAGGTTGCTATCCAAAGGAAGAAAGGGAAGAAGAAAAAAGATGCTTCAGAGGGTGAAAAAGACACTTACTACTGCTACTCTGACGAAGAACGTGAGGCTGCAATAGCAAGGTTTGGGAAAAACGCTGAGATAACTCGATTCAAAGGTCTCGGTGAAATAAATGCTGATGAGTTCGCTGAATTCATCGGACCCGATATGCGACTTGACCCTGTGGTGATAAAAAAGGAAGACTGCTACGACCAACTTATGGAATTCTATATGGGTAAGAACACTATGGATCGCCAGAACTTCATCATCGATAATCTAATTATTGAAGAAGAAGCATGAAAATAGCTGTTTTCCCTGGAAGTTTTGATCCATTCACTATCGGACATAAGGACATTGCCGACCGGGCTCTTAAGATGTTTGACTATCTTATCATTGGAGTTGGCTTCAATATTAATAAGGCCGGCATCGACAATATTGTTGCCGAGAGAGTAAAGGCCATTGAATCTGTCTTTGCCGGCAACCAGCGTGTTAAGGTAGCAGCATATACAGGCCTGACTGTAGATTTTGCAAAAAAAAATGGTGCGGATTTTATTGTCAGGGGACTCAGGGAGGTGAAGGATTTTGAATATGAACGCAATCTTGCCGACACCAATGCTGCAATATCTGATATTGAGACGATATTCCTTACAGCCCGTCCGGAACTCGGATTCGTATCGAGCAGCATGGTGCGGGAACTCAAGGCTAATGGTTATGACGTTGCTCGGTTTCTGCCAAAAAATAACGTTATTTAAACTTTATTTATCCTTACGCGTCATAATCTATATATAATATAGAAATTGTAAACGATGAAGAAACTATTATACTCCTTATTTGCACTCCTGACGTCTGCTGTATCTGCTCAGCAGTTTTTGCCTGCTCATAAGCTTTCATATGCCGAGCAGGCTATAGCTCAGATGTATGTCGATTCGGTAGATCAAGACAAACTTGTAGAAGATGCAATCGTAGGCATGCTAAAAAGCCTCGATCCTCACTCTTCTTATACAAATGCAAAAGAGACGAAAGACCTGAATGAACCTCTTGATGGTTCGTTTAGCGGCATTGGAATTTCTTTCAATATGTCTACGGATACTCTTTATGTGATTGAGACTATAGGTGGGGGACCGTCTGAACGTGTCGGAATATTGCCGGGCGACCGTATAATCAAAGTAAACGATACCGTTATAGCCGGTGTCAAGATGCTTAATTCCGATATTATGCGTCGTCTTCGTGGGCCGAAGGGTACAAATGTTGATGTGACTGTATTAAGGTATGAATCTAATACAGCTGACACTATTGACTTCCAGATCACACGCGATGACATTCCTATTTTCAGTGTGGATGCCGCATATTTAGTTGAGCCGGAAATCGGATACATTCGCCTTAACAAATTTGGTGCTGAAACTCACAAGGAATTTGTGGAGGCGGTTAAGAAGTTGAAGAGTGAAGGCATGTCCGATCTTATTCTTGACCTTAGCGATAATGGTGGCGGCTATCTTAAGGCTTCCGTTGACATTCTGGGTGAGCTTCTTCCCTCGGGCAGCCTCGCAGTATTCACTGAGGGCAGAAATAATCCTAAATATGATTATTTTGCCTATCCTTCCGGAAAATCACCACTTCTTGGCGACGGCCGTCTGGTGATAATGATGAATCAATATTCTGCCTCCGCCTCTGAAATTACGGCTGGTGCTATTCAAGATTGGGACCGTGGTGTCATTGTAGGTCGTAGAAGTTATGGGAAGGGACTTGTGCAGCGCCCAATTCCATTCCCTGATGGATCTATGATGCGACTGACAGTTGCACATTATTATACTCCTACCGGACGAGACATTCAAAAACCTTACACTAAAGGGAATGCCGACGCATATGCTCATGATATACTCGATCGCTTTAATCATGGAGAATTAATGCATGCCGACTCTATTAAATATATTGACTCGCTTAAGGTAAATAGTCTACGGCTTAATCGCCCAATCTATGGGGGAGGTGGCATTTATCCAGACCGGTTCGTTGGTATAGACACAACAGAAAATACAAAATATTACCGACAGGTGATGGCAAAGGGTCTTATAAATAGATTCGCTATAAAGACTGTCGACAAAGACAGAAAAGAGATTCTTGCGAAGTATCCTACCGACTCTGATTTCTTGAAAGGATATTCTATCTCAGACTCTCAATTGCAAGAACTTTACGACCTCGCCACTGCTGAGAAGATTGAATTCAACGCTGAAGAGGCTGCTCTTAGCAAACCACTATTCTCTATGGTGCTCAAGGGACTTATTGGTAGAGATATCTACGATTCTTCAACTTATTTTAAGGTCTACAACGAACGCGACCCGATGTTTAAGACTGCTTTGGAGATTATAAAATCGAAAGATTACTCTGATATTCTCAAATCTCCCCAATAGCACTTCACCTCTACTCTCTCCTCTCCCTCAACTCTCCACACTCCACTAAAAAAACAATAACAACCCAATATATGAGACAATTATCTTCCGCAATTTGCCTGGGTATTGCAACTATGGCATTTGCACAAGCCACTACTCCAAATGAGTTACTGCAATCTGCTAAAAATCTAAATTCAGAAGCCACCAGGGCGCAGGAAATGCTTGAGTCCAATATCGAGTTTGTTGATTCTTTAGCCTCCGACTCTATGGTATTCAAGCCTGTCGTCGTTCGCGAACTTCCTGAAATCCTCGCGTCGCTCCCTGACACGATGCCGGAACCCCCATACAACCCTATCATCGGGCCTTGGGTATTCTCCGGATATCGCAATCATAAAGACCGTTCTTTTAATAACGTTGTTGATCAGCTGGAACTCAATATCGACAAAGTCAAATCTTCTTCTTGGAACAGCAACGCATATATGCCCGAATGGCTACATAATGCGTTGACTCAGGCTCGCATCATTGACGACAATATGTATTATACTATGGTCTATTATCCAAATACTGTCGAGTTTACATATTGGGATCTTCCTGTGCCTCCTCGCTTGCCCGAAGATGACGTGACTCTTGCCACTTATATAAAGAATTTAAACCTTCCTGAAATTGAAATGACCGATGCCCTTCTGCCTGAATTTGAGCAGAAGAAAAAGCATTGGCTCCACAAATTCAATACCGGACTTCAGTTCTCTCAAGCTTATGTCTCGAAAAACTGGTATCAAGGTGGTAATAACTATCTTCAGCTTCTTTATAATTTCTACTGGGACGTACAGCTGAATCCGACATATCATCCTAATCAGATATTTGAGAGCACTGTCAGCTATAAACTTGGCATTAACTCAATTGAAAAGAATGACGTTGGGCGCAACTACTCTATTTCAGAAGACAATTTCCAATACAATGTAAAATACGGTTTTAAAGCGTTCAAGAAGTGGTTCTACACCATCACAGGACTTTTCAAGACCCAGTTCTTAAGAAACTATAAGCCTAACACAAATATCCGGAGTGCCTCTTTTCTCTCTCCTGGCGACCTGAACCTTGGTCTTGGTATGACGTATTCATATGCTAACGCTCCCAAGAAATTCAATATGTCGGCATCAATCGCTCCTATATCATACAATCTTAAGACTTGTATTGATCCGGAAATTGATCCTACCCCGTTTAACATAAAACCGGGACATAAGACACACAGCGAGATTGGTTCGAGTGGTGAGGTAAATATGACTTGGCAGGCTACATCCAACATTTCTATGCGTACCCGACTCTTCGCATTTACCGACTATAACTATTTTCAGGGTAATGTGGAGACAACTTGGGATTTTGCCATCAATAAATTCCTTAGCACTCAGATATATGTCAACTTGCGCTATGATTCCAGTTCTGACTTCAACCTTTCTAAATGGCATCACTGGATGATGAAGGAAATCCTCAGCTTCGGACTATCCTACACATTCTCTACCAAATAATCGCATATTCGAAGGATTTTGATCAGCAACCACTCAGAGGCTTAATCAGGTCGGAGACCACACAGTAGCCTCGGAGAGGCGCTTTATGATAATGGAAAATCTTAAATTTTTCAAATATATATTGACGTCGGTCCTGATATTCCTAATATCAGAGCCGACGTTTGCTTTCTTTCATTCCGAGTCTGAAATCCGGGATTGGTGCGATTCTAATGTCCTTGCTCCCATAGAAGGCATATGGGAGTATCCCGAAGATGGAGCAAGAGTCCTAATACAGGCTGATCCCACTCATCCTGGAACTTTTACCATATCAATCATAAGCACCCCTGACTGCAGACTTGAATATGGAGATGTGATCGGCCGCCTTCATCCGTCGGTAGATTCAAAACAATTCAGACTTGAGCAGTTTACACATAAAGACAAATTGACTCTCACTAAGGCTGAAAATTGTGCCGCAGTGCTATCATCTGATGGTGAATCTTTGCGTGTAAAATCACCTAAGCTGAAATTTAAGATTAATATTAATACTTTGCTCCCAAGATTCTGGAGAATAGTGAGAGTATCATACGATGACCCTACCGACAAACTCCCTGCCGGCCTTCTTAAAGTTTACCCAGGCTATGACCACAACGGCTCCCTTCGCCGTAAACCCCGCATCCTATGATTTCATCACCTATCTTAGCAGGTCGGAGACCTGATAATCGCGTCGAAACCCCAGGTTTTAACCTGAGGTACAGTCCAAGTGACCCTGTAGCCTCGGAGAGGCGATTCGTGTTTCTGATATTAACTTTAATTTTATTTACTATTCCCTCCCTACAAGCCCGCAAGATCAAGACAAAGCACTCCATCCCCAAGCAGACAGAGATGTCAATCAAAGCTGAATCATCCGACTCCATCATCTCTATTGCAACCGACTCCCTTACATTAGTTGATAAGATCCGCCCTGCAATCCGTTTCTATGGCTTCGACAAGACCTTGGGAAGCAGCCTTGAAAGCTTCTTTATATCTAATAATCTCGACTCTGAAATAAGCGGTTTGGATATCCTGATCACTTACTTCGACATGCAAGGGCGCCAGCTTCACAAACGCAACGCTCATCTCGACATCAAAATTCCTCCACATGAGACCCTGCGCACCGACATCAAAAGTTGGGACACCCAAAAATCATTCTACTTCCACCAGTCAGCAAAACCCAAACGTCAAGCCACACCCTTCTCTGTAAAGATCGATCTCCTTTCCCTCACTATTGATCATTGATCGTTTATCGTTAATAGTTTATAGTTTATAGTTTATAATTATCGTTACTTGCATGTCATTATCTTTAGCACAAGTTTATCAGTCGCTTGCATCGAATCCCTGCCAATGCTCGTCAGATTATGAATTGTCTCATCCACATCATCAGAAACAATTCCCTCTGAAGAGGTCACCGCAAAACCATTCATTGCAAGCATCGCCGACATCATAGCCGTGCTCACTCCACTCGATATCTTCATTGAGCAAGATGGTTTCGCTCCATCACAGATCATACCGGTCAGATTAGCAACCATATTTTTCACTGCATCACACACCTGCTTATATCCTCCACCCATCAGATATACCAACCCACTAGTGGCACCCGTAGAAGCTACAACACATCCACACAGCGCTGAAAGCCTTCCGAGCGATTGCTTGATATAAATTGATGTGAGATGACTCAAGATGAGCGCCCTGATCAACTGCTCCTCCGATGCATTAATATCCATAGCATACGAGACTACAGGCATTGTTGCCGTGATACCTTGATTGCCTGAACCACTATTACTCATCACTGGCACCAAGGCTCCTCCCATTCTTGCGTCACACGCTGCCGATGTCAACGTAATGGCATGTGCCACCGGCGTGTTGCCGAAAAACTTCTCGCCAAAATGAAGAACAGTGGAGCCCAGACAATGTCCATATTCCCCCTTAAGGGCATATTGAGCTGCTGCAAGATTTAGATTTTTTGCCTCAAGTATAAATGAAATTTCATCGAGAGGTGCAGTGGTGGCAAAATCATAAACCATCTGCATATTCAATTCAGGATCTGAAGTCGCCCCAGACGAAGCGCCTTCTACACTCACAGATTTCTCAAAGAGAACTTTACCATCCTTTTCAATAAGTATGAAATTGGTGTGAGACCCGGAAATTACGACTCTGACTGAGTTTTCTCCATTGAAAGCCCGCACATCTATATGCAGATTAGAAGGAGCTTCCGTTTCAAGCGAAACGACAATTCTACCTTCTGATATATACTTACGGCCTGCTTCTACAGCCTCCGGAGTGACATCGCGGAGCACTTCAAGATTATATTCCGACTTTCCTACGAGTGCTCCAAGTGCTACTGCAATAGGAAGTCCGATCATACCGGTGCCCGGGATACCAACACCCATAGCATTCTTGATGATGTTGCCACTCAAAAAGAGTTCTATCTTTTCAGGCAAGCATCCAAGCGTCTCGGTTGCCTTTGCTACACACAACGCTACTGCCACCGGCTCTGTACATCCGACTGCCGGGACCACTTCACGCTTGATCAATTGAATTATCTGCTCATGAAAAGACTTTTCCATTATTTTTAAATAAGCTAAACCTTTTATATTTATTCTCCTAAGCCAACCCCGTCATCAAAGGGCAATATGTCGCGATGTGCCATCTCGATTTTCTTGTTTCTCCAGCACTTACGACATACTGCTATATATCGGTCGTTGCCTCCGATCTCAACCTGCTCACCTTCAGTGATTATCTCCCCACTGCCATCAATCCTTGCATTAACAATTGTTTTTCTCCCACAATTACACGTCGATTTCACTTCCTCAATGGAATCGGCAATCTCAAACAGGCGTCTCGACCCCTCGAAAAGATGGGTTTTGAAGTCTGTGCGAAGTCCATAGCAAACTACATTGCATCCGTAGTCGTCTACTACCCTGGCAAGTTGATCCACTTGTTCAGAAGATAGAAACTGAGCCTCATCCACAAGAATCCAATCGGGTAAGCCAAGAGTCTGCTCAAAGTTTTCCCTCACCATATCATATAGATCTGTCTCAGGATATATCCACTTGCATTCACGCTCTATGCCGATGCGCGAACGAATCACATTTTTCTTCTCTCTTGTGTCTACCACAGGCTTCAGGCATACATAGGCCATACCCCGCTCCTCCAAATTATAGGCGGTAGTAAGCAACATAGCGGTCTTTGCCGAACCCATGGTGCCATATCGAAAATAGAGTTTTCCAATCCGGTTCATAACGCAAATTTAATACCGATTCCCGAAATATGCAAATTCATCATTTAATATTTTTGATTAGATAAAGCTTTTTTTGTAACTTTGCACTCCAAAAGTAAGTAGCTCGCAAAAATTAATGATATGATAGATGCGAGATAATCTTGAGGCAGGTTGGCTGCGGAGAGAAGGAGCTTAGCGAGCTAAGCGACTGAACGACAATTCCAAGATGGCCAAGATTAGACGCGGTTATCAGATCAAGATCTTTCAAGCTGCTTGGTTTTCATATATCGTTTAATTTTTGTGAGCTACTTATCTGAATAAATGAATACATACCATTACAAAAAACCATTTCCTCTTGAATCAGGAGAAACTCTCAAAGAAGTAGACATAGCCTATCACACATATGGCACCCTAAACGAAGAAAAAGACAATGTTGTTTGGGTATGCCATGCTCTGACCGCAAATAGCGATGTCGAAGACTGGTGGCCACACACGGTCGAGGCAGGGTGCTTTCTTGATCCTGACAAATGGTTTGTGGTCTGTGCCAATATCTTGGGGTCTTGCTATGGATCTACCGGCCCAATGTCTATAAATCCAGACACTGGCGAACCATATTACGATGAATTCCCCAAATTGACAATCCGAGACATGGTAAATGCCCATATCCTTCTTGCTCAAGAACTCGAGATTGGACGCATACATACTCTTGTGGGATGCTCCGTTGGAGGATTCCAAGCAATTGAATGGGCTTCGACACAACCGGAACGCTTCGACAAACTCGTATTCCTCGCCACATCACCCAAAGCTTCACCCTGGAGCATAGCTTTAGATGAGACCCAGCGCATGGCTATCCTTAGCGACAAGACATTTGGCGAAAGACGTCAGGATGCAGCAAGAGACGGCCTTGCAGCCGCAAGGGCTATAGGACTCCTCTCCTACCGAGGACCTTGGGGTTACAATAAAACTCAGCAGGACCCTTCATCTGATGAGATTCCTACGACCCATCGGGCATGTACATATCAGCAATATCAAGGAGAAAAACTTTGCAGGAGGTTTGACGCTTACTCTTATATGACGATTCTCAATGCCTTTGACACACACGATGTAGGCAGAGGGCGTGGAGGTATCCACAAGGTGCTCGCGTCAATAAAAGCCCCGACCATTGTCATTGGACTTACCACTGACATTATCTTCACGCCAGACGAAATGCGCGAACTGACCGCGATGCTTCCCAATGCCAAATACTTTGAGATTCAATCGGAGTTCGGCCATGACGGGTTCCTTGTAGAGCATCAGCAACTCAACGACATCCTTACTCCTCGCCTATAATCTTTGCAAAACGCAAAACTTTAAAAAAATTTGGTCATACCAATAATTTTTTGTAATTTTGCACTGCATTTCGCGCCAAGGCTCTTAAAGACGAATGCATTCGAGTATTCGCGCCCAACGCAACAACCAATAATTCAATAAATTAAAATGTACGCAATCGTAGAAATCAAAGGTCAGCAGTTCAAAGCCGAAGAAGGCAAGTATCTGTATGTGCACCACCTCGGCGATGAAGTTAAGGAAGGCGAGACTGTTGTCTTCGACAAGGTTCTTCTTCTTGACGCCGACGGCGACGTTACTGTCGGTGTTCCTGCCGTAGAAGGAGCAAAAGTTACATGTGAAGTTCTCCTTCCTCTCGTGAAAGGTGACAAAGTTCTTGTTTTCAAGAAAAAACGTCGCAAAGGCTATCGCCGTCTCAACGGCCATCGCCAGCAGTTCTCTAAAGTTTTAGTTAAGAATATCGAAAAATAATCCTCATTAGATATGGCACATAAAAAAGGTGTCGGTAGTTCTAAGAACGGCCGCGAATCACATAGCAAACGACTTGGTGTTAAAATTTTCGGAGGATCTTCTTGCAAGGCTGGCAACATTCTGAAACGTCAGCGTGGCACAGCTCACCATCCCGGTCTTAATGTAGGTATGGGCAAGGACCACACCCTCTTCGCTCTCATTGACGGTATTGTAGTTTTCACAACAGGAAAGGAAGGACGCAAATTCATCAACGTTCAGCCCTACAACGCAAACTAAAGCACACGATTCCATTTCACGATATGAATCCCGGATCTCTTAGGTCCGGGATTTTTCTTATTATTTCCTTCCACTCCACCAACAAGGTCACTAAATGTCCCTACCCCAGGCTTCAGCCTGCCGTGACTTGTCTATAACTCAGTAGTCTCGGAGAGGCGCTTTATGGTCCTACATAGTTATGCCAACATATATTTCATTAATATTCAATCAATTCAAAATTCAAAATTCAAAATTCAAAATTATTTTTAAAAATAATTGTCTAAAAATTTGCACAATCCAAAAAAAAGCAGTAATTTTGCATCGCAATTGAGAGGAACAACACCTCTTAAAAACGCAAAATGCTTCAATAGCTCAGTTGGTTAGAGCACCTGACTGTTAATCAGGGGGT
>CAZGGB010000090.1:0-12513 GCA_964525115.1 uncultured Sangeribacter sp.
AGAAGGAAGCAAGAAGGCCCTTGTGCATTACCCTGCAAACACTTTTCCCGGACAAGACAAAGCGCTTGCTGACAACACTCACTTTAACACATACGGAGCTACTCAGGTGGCGAAATGCGTAAGAGAAGGTATTGCTGATAAGCTTCCTGAACTGGCAAAGCACCTTAAGCCATATACAAAGTATTCCCCTTCAAATCCGGATGATCCGGAAATTTTCTATTGGCCTCTCTCAACTTTCGTTAAGATTGAAAAGCCATTGGGAAACTGAGAATAATGGATAATTCATAATTTGGCTATAAAATAATGTCGGGCTGCAAGGAATTTCTTGCAACCCGATTTTTTGATTGATTGACAGAGAATCTTTAATCACTATTATGATTCAGATTTAGTCGACTATAAATTTTTGGTTGGCTATTATGTAAATGCCTTGATCAAGAGATACGAAAAGCGGGGCATCATCTGTCTTCACCGTCTTTACTTTCTCGCCTGACGGAGAATAAATGTCAAGTATTGGCGTGGAAGCACTAAGAACGACAACCCCTCCTTTTCGCGGAGTTATCTCGACGTCGGGAATTTCGGCAGAAATGGAAATTACATCTGATGATTCTATTATTACTTCATTAGATTCGGCATTGGCAACATCAACATTGCCACTGTAGTAGGCTTTGTAGGTATGCTTGCCGGCTGTAGATGGAATAGTCATAAATGTCTCACCATCTTCACCAACTTTTAGGCTACCTATTATCTCGCCATCACGCTCAAATTGAACATAAGTGTTCTCTATCGCTCCTCCGGATAGACACGCCTTCAAAGTAATCGTACAGGTTTCTTTATTATCTTCTGCTGAAAGACTAAGAGAAGCAGAATCCTCACGTCCAAGTGGAGTAATCTTATACAGACCGCTTGCATGTTCACGAAGGAACGGCGTAAAATCTTTGTTAGCAAACATTCCTTCTTCGCTTCCTGACCATATTTCTTTTATTTTCGCTTTCTGACCGTCATTCAAACCTACTGCCGTAAGATCAAGAGTCACGTTAGCATCATTGTTTGGTGCGGGATCTTCTGTGAAGATACGAAACTCAACGGTAGCTCCAAATGGAGCATTTGTCACTTCGTCGTCAATACCTGCATTGGTTTTGAACTCTACAAAATCATGTTCAGAAGGAAGAGAAAAAGTCAGTACAGAGGGGGCGTTAACACCAAATCCTTTTTCATACTCTACTCCAGCAACTTTCAACTTGTTGCCGTCATTGCTTCTATTTTTATTTGGAGTGTTCCATCCATTCACATATGAGTCCCATGCAATGTCAGTCAATGAAACTTCTTCTCCATTTTCCTTTACAAGGACAGGATTAATCCAGTCGGCATGGTCGTATGAAAGATCGTCGCCACCATTTGTCACAACAAGATAGAGTTTTTCAGCGCCCCTTACGTCTGCATGCATTTCAGCTGTCTTAATTGCTCCTTCTCGACACATATAGCCACTTGTTGCCAACTGCTTTGTGGGATCGACTTGAACAAGAATGTTTCCACCATTCCACTGATCGGTGTATTCTGCTCTGAAAGTAGGATCATAGTTGAATATAAGAAATTCAACAGAAGACTTGCTTCCCTGGTCGCTTCCGGTATTATCAATACCTGCTATAGCAGAGAAAGACACAGCATCTTCAGGAAGATCAAAGATCAAAATGGAATTTGCATGAGTGGAAATACCTTTTTCATATTCCATTCCGTCAATCTTCAGTTTTCCTCCTTCAAGGTTTGAATTGACATGCACTTCTCCCCATCCAGCGGTTTTCTTAAGTAGCTTTTGAGTTGTCAGATCTATTGTAGTGCCATCCTTAAGGGTGACAGTAGGATTGATCCAATCTGCATGGTCGGAATCGTATCCATCACCACCGTCAGTAACAGCCAATATAAGTTGACGGCTTCCTTCCGGAATAGCAACTTCCGCATTAACCGAATGTCCAGTGGTAAGATAAGATATTGTGCCGCTGCGCCATAAAGCATCTTTTGTAGCAAGAAACTCTTTTCCACCGGTATTAAACAAGGCTGCAAATATATCACCATTTCGAGGATCAATGGCACTCCAAGTAATATGGTTGTTCAGATTGGAAACTTGACGGTTTGCAACAGAATGGCTGTGCATATAAAGCACATCCCGGTTTGTAAGCAAAGCGTTGGTAGCGTCGTCATTTTGCGGAAGGTCGCCACCAAACATCAGAGGACTCTTAAAGATGGTCCATAGGTTCATTAAAGTCTTCTGTTCGTCAGGGGTAAAGTTTGTATAGCGCTCCGCTCCCCTCTCTCCTCGGATGCTAATTTTACCAAGGGGAAGCATATCGGCATCGGGCCAATTACCGGGTGCTATATGTGGAGCCCATTTTGCACAGATTCCAAACTGATAATTTAGTTGACTCCAGTTGTCCCAAAAATCATCAACAGTACGCCACATGTTGGCATGGTTTTTTACATGGTCGACTTTCTCGATTGGGGTTTCTCCCGGAGATATGCTGAGTACTATTGGTCTGCCACATTGGTCGATTGCTTTGCGGATCATTTCAATTTCGGCAGTATGGTAAGGACGAGAAAGATCATCAATCTTGATGAAATCAACACCCCATTGAGCATATAGGTCAAAGATGGAGTTATAGTATTCCTGTGCTCCGGGTTTCTTCCAATCAACTTTCATATTATCGCGAAGCCAAGTACAGGTGGAATCATTGTTAGCAATCATGTCGGCAGTAATTCCACTAGTTCCTTTGACGGGAAGTTTCTTATTGACTGCTTCTTTTGGGATTCCTCGCATGATATGTATTCCAAATTTCAATCCGAGGTCGTGGACATAATCGGCAAGTGGTTTGAAGCCTTTTCCGTCAACAGATGATGGGAAACGGTTTGGAGCGGGAATATAGCGACCCCATTCATCATAGTCGTATATCGGATTTGTCTGATTATAGCCACCGGCTTTATCATTTTCTACATACCATCGGATATCGACCACCACGTATTGCCACCCAAAATCTTTGAGATGCTTTTCAAGATAATCTGCGTTTGCTTTTACTTCACTCTCCACTACTGTAGGACCATAGCAGTCCCATGAATTCCATCCCATTGGAGGGGTTTGTGCCCAACTTCTGAAATCATTCTGAAGAGATGATGCCGCTGTCAATGGGAGCGCAAGTAATGACGAGCAAAATATTGGTAAAAATCTTTTCATTTCGATGTAATTAGGTTAAGCTTAGGTTTCATTTTTGAACAAAATAAAAATTATGAAAAATCTCCTAATATACAAAAAATATCATAAAACAAAAGGCAAGGAAGAATCTAAGCCTTTATATACCAATGCTTTTGTAAAAAAAGTAGTGAAGTTTAAATAGACAAAGCTAAACATAGGAGATCATTTTAGTGGTTTTTTAAAAGCTTCTATAATCTTCTGTTTATCTTCAGGAGACATTGTCCTAAGACTTTGACTACGATAGTGAACTCCTACTATAAAACGATCCTCATTAGCATTCCACAAATCACCTAAAAAAGCTTGCCACCTCTTAACGTTACGTGGGACTATGAAAACCGTATTCTTATGATGTCTAAGTATATATTCGATCAATTGCTTAGTATATCTTTGAGAAGGCAGAAGAACATCTTTTTTAAAAGGCTTATATTTCATTGAGGAGTAGCCGATATATTGAATAATGGCAAAGTTATCAAGAATTACATCTAAAGATAACTTAGTCTCGTCATTCTCAAATGCACTTTTAAGCCTATTTTGCCAGTATGATGACATATGTTTATTTGCAAGCTCTCGTGGAGAGATGCCATCTTGAGAATCCTTTGTAGGCAGAAATCCTTTACACTTGAAATCAAGCATATCGCGCAAATGATTAGTAAAGCCACTTAAAGCTGGAGAATTTTCATCCAGCATTTTTCTTACAATCTCATCTTGCCTTGGATTCCATGCAGGATTTTGACTGAGAACTATCACTTTTGCCTTAAGAGGATTTCCATACCATGGATAAACAGGAAGATTGAGTTTATATTTATACTCGTTTTTTGCTGATTCATTGAAATCATTAATTATTTGTAGATCTACATCACATACAAAAGTGTCAGTATCTGAGAGCAAAAAAGAGTTTCCCTTGTATTTTTTAGCAACATTATGCCATGGATTATTTTCCATTAATTCATATTCATTCATTTTTTGAGGGTCTTTTAAATAGTGAGGATTTTCTTTATCGAATGGAACATGGTAATATTTTAGTAAAATACTAAAAAAATCATCAATAACAGCATCAAGATTCTTATGCTCGTAGATTTCTTCTATCTTATAGTAATCTGTATCCAATAATTCTGCCATGAGCATAAATATCGATGTGCGAACATTATCTTCGGAGACATGTTCTCGGCTCCTATATGTGTTATGAATGTCAGCTCGAACATCATAGCCATGAGTTAACATATATGCAATATCAAGAAGCTTTTGATACTTTGTTTCATCCTGAAATTCATGAGCAAGCCAATCGAAATATACTCGATCGGTATGCGGAAATCTGATACTTGAAAGTCTATAATATCTATCAAAATATGCCATAATTCTCTGTTTTTTATAAATAATTTGAATACTTATAGATCTGAAAGTAGGAATGTGCGTAAATGGAGATGATGGATGCCTGGGTACTGAGGAAATCCTCCACTCACTGGATCCATAGATATGACATATTTGGGATAGTTATCGGCGATAGCTGCAAGATTTCCAAATTCTCTAGATATCGTTTCTTCAGAAGCTAAAAGATAAGTCACCTGAATATAAATAGTTCTATCAAGTTTAGTAGCGACAAAGTCGATCTCACCTACCCTAAGTATACCAACATGGACATTGAATCCTCTGCGCAAAAGTTCGAGATATACAACATTCTCCATGACTTTCTCAATGCTACCGCGCAAGTTGAAACCTGTAAGAAGATTTCGTATACCATGATCTGAAAAATAATACTTACAAATGTTCTCAAAGATTTTCTTCCCATGGATGTCATATCGATCAACCTCTTTAATCAAGAAAGCATTTCTTAGAAATTCAATATATGAAGTAGTCAATGTTGAAGCTCCAGCCTCTCCCTGCGCTTTTAGAGAATTTCCGATATTGCGCAACGAAAACAATTTTCCTATATTATCAGCTATATATTGACTAAGATTATGGATGAATCTTAAATTTCTAATGTTTTCACGTGCTATTACATCTCGAAGCATAACAGTGTTGTAGACTCCAAAGATATAATCACTTACCTGTCCTTCATCCGAAATATCGAAATGCAACAATGCAGGAAGACCTCCAACCCTAAGATAATCTTTAAGACTTTCCTCGGTATCTTCAATTCTTCGAAAGTTAAGGAACTCACGATAACTCAAACTGTATATAGGCACTTCTATATATCTTCCAGCAAGTCTCGTACCAAGTTCAGTAGAGAATACATGGGCATTTGAACCTGTAGCTATTATCTGGCATCGTCGCTCAGCGTGCAAGCTTCTAAGGGCTTTTTCATACTCTTTTATATCTTGAACTTCATCTATGAGGAGATAGTTTCTTCCATATATGGGCAGACGTTCTGTAGCATATTGATAAAGCTGCCGGTGATTGATAATTTCTTCCGAAATTTCATACTCCTTATTTATATACACCACATTAGCACCTTCAATATTTTTGCATATCCATTGATGCATTAGACGCAGAAGATAACTCTTCCCCACGCGGCGCTGCCCTATGAGAAACAACATAACATCTTTGTCAAGAAGCTTAACTATACGGTCGATATAAAGTGGTCGATTTATAAGATTCATCAAAAAATTATTTTTATATTTGCAAAAATAATATTTTTGATTTATTCATACAAGAATTTCTTGTAAAAATGATTAGGTATGATGATGCATTTTTGCAAAATTTGCAAAAATAATTAGGTATGATAATGCATTTTTACAAAATTTGTAAAAATGATCAGGTATGATGATGTATTTTTACAAGAATGCAATCTCGCTAAATTTCTTTCAAGACATGGCTAATTTATAACTTTAGATAATGCTGTCTTTCATCTTCTGGAAAACGCTCAATAGAATAGCGCAACATTGTGCGAGGCATATTTGTCGCATGAATATCAAGGAAACTCTTCAATTGATCTTCACCACCCCGTTTTCCCATTTCGCGAAGCATCCAACCTGATGCCTTATGAATAAGATCATGGTTATGAATAAGGTATTTTTGAGATAATCGCAAAGTATCATCATAAATACCATTGCAAATGAGAGTCCACGTTGCAACTATGGCCACTCGCTGATGCCAAAGGCTATCAGAGCGATTTGATAATTCATCTAATATGTGTCGTTTTTCAGAATGAGTCACTAAGTAATCTCCTAAAATTTTCGGAGCGACCAAATCTACAAGATCCCAGTTATTGCCGTATGGAATAAGATCAATATAACTATTTAGTATCTCTTCAATAGCTGCGTAATCTTTTGCCTTGACACCTTTTTTATAAAGCTCTATAAGAAATAGAAAACCTGCTAAACGCACCTCATGCCATTCTGATTTGACAAGACCAACCGCATCCTTCAAAGAAACAAGAGACCTGCACTCCTTAACTATTGAACGAGTCTCAGGAACTTTAATTCCCAAAAACTTATCTCCATAACCATACTGTCCAGGAGCACACTTGAAGAAACGCATCAAATGCTTTGCTTTAATCTCATCTTCCATTCCAACCATCACCTCCTCTATTTCCTTAGCTTTATCGGTCATACTATTTTTTATTGATTCAAATACAAAATTAATGAAAATAAACTATAATTGAAATATTTGAGTAGTGATATGTTTTGCACTTATGGCAAATTCAATGGAACGTAACCACTTTCATTGATAATACCCTGTCCTTCCTCGGTCGATAGAAACTCAAACAATTCGTATGCCTTACTATTTCTGTCAATGTCTGAGCGCACAGAAGCATAGACCTCTGTAGTGTAGGGATAGGTATTATTTCGAATGTTTTCTTTAGTCATCTCCAGTCCATTGATGCCTATAGCTTTAGTCTTTCCATTGCCTACTATCACACTATAATAATAGTAGGGAGTAAAAGCGATTCCTTGTTTGTCATTTTCAATTTCTAAGTAAGGAGACATCATAGTTATACCCATCATAAGTTCTGGATACTCTGGAATCGTAAGACCATTCATGACTACAGTCTCAAATTTCTCCTGACTCCCGGAATTGCGATTCCGCACATACGGTTTGATAAGCACTTTGAACAGAACCTAACCTATTTCTCTCATTTTTTCAAAGATTGATAAATCCTTTTGATGAGTGTTGAATCAGGACTTGATATTTCGAATGATCCGCTTTCTAATCTGGCATTGACATTTGGAGCCGTGATGACAGAATCATTAAATACAAATCCGAGTCTATGACCAATCAATCTCTCAGTGCCATCTGCCCAACTCTGTCTGACTTCAGGTTTCACGATTCCACAAATCAACAACTGTCTGACTGTGTCACTTTCTATAATGAGAGGGGCTCTTTCAAGAACTATGGTATCAAAGTCTCTGACTGTTGCCAAAGGTTTCCCAACAATAGTATTGTCCGGATAATCTGCAACTGGATACCATCCGTCTATTCTGTGCTGACAAGAACAAGCAACAAATGTCAAAAGAAAAATTGGCAAAGCCATAATTCGATTTCTCATACCTTAACAAAATGAATAAAGAGGGATTTTAATACATATTATTGCAATTGCAATTCCACAGATCATCCAAGGAAGAACAGCCATAAAAAAAGCTAAAGAAGCTATATTTTTGAACGAGTATATTTTCTTCCTTGAGTAATAATCCAATTGGTCGTAACGATTAATTGTTCCCTGAATTTCCGGGTCGTTTTTTAAAGGATTTATCAAAAGCATAGAGATTAAGAAATTGATTATGAAGAATATGAATATGATTTGAAAAGTATAAGCTCTTAGAGACCCATACATTCTGGCATACCAGAATACAAATATCATTTCAATTGGAAAAAGCGTTAGAATTAGGATACTTTTCAATATTGGATATTCTTCATTTACATTGAATGGTTGTTTAAAACCAAATTCCATTACAGCCATTCTCATGAGCATCCATTTTTTGACAATATATTTATGAAAGCGAATTAACATATATATTTATGGAATAAATGATTGATTACAAAATTAAAACACACGAATAATGATTTTTATAAGTCGGTTCGACGACGCATCTTTATAGTTCCGCTGTTTCCATCGGAATATGCAAGTCGATTGGCTTAACATCTTCTTTGTCGCAACCTCCTAAGAAAAGACTTGCGATAAAAAATATTATGAAAATCCCGATAGCAAAAACAATAGAGTTAAAAATATTCTTCATTTTCTTATTATTTATAGAAAGGGAAACCATATCTAATCCACTGATTGTGATTTATAAAAAATGCAAGTCCAAAGATACAAAAACAATTACGAATTAAGAAATAAAGAAAAGTAAAGCTTATCCTTTTTGGCAAAATATATTCCTAAGTATATATTTTCAAAAAAATTTGCATAATTCAGAATATTTTATAAGTCTTCAATTATGAGACGAAGAAATAAGGCAAACGTAGAGAGTAAACAAGGATTTATTTACTTTCCTAAGAGTTTTTTTCGGATACGGCTTAGGCTATTTGGAGTTATTTGTAGGTATTCAGCAATCTCTTTCTGAGGGACCAACTGCTCTATCTGTGGGTACTCAGCGATCAAATCAACGTAGCGTTCCATTGGAGTCTTTGCGTATAAATCATAATAACGCTTGGCTAATGAAATATATGCTGACTCCATGAAAAGGCGTCCTTGCCTGCCAGCATGCAAATCTTCTTCAAAAAGGGAGGGAAGAATCGATGCATCACTGACCCATACTTCCGCTTTAGACCCTACAACGATGTCAAACATAGCTGGAGCCCTATGCATGCAAGAAGGATAGTCACCGAAAAGAGCTTCCGGAAAAGTGAAACCACCAATTCTATTTTCACCGGATACTGTATAAATCAGATAACCTGATTTAAGATAACCGAAAACATTGGTTGGTTCTCCCCTACGGCAAAGATACTCACCTTTTTTCAAAGACACAAGTTTGCCATGACTCTCAATCAGGTCATGCCAATATTGAAGATCCAATCCTTCAAGATGAGTGTTAAAATGCCGTTTCATACATCCAAAATTTAAAAGGCGCTGACTCTAAACCCGCTATTACAAAACAAAGAAACGTGAGCCAACTATGCCACGTCCCAATAGGAGGCCCTGAGAAAGCCTGTGAGCGGATATAACAATAGCAGCCCACGCTATTCGCGTGAGATCCACTATGCTATCCTTGCTCAATTGAAAATTTCTCAGGTTTCCTATTGCAAGATAAGCATAACGTTTCTTATGTATCAATATTCAAGGATTGCAAATCATCAATCCAATCACAAAATTACAAAAAAATCTCAATATACAATATATATTTCTAATAAAGATAAGAAGTCTCATTAGGTAAAAATATATTTTTGGTTGAGATGTCAACCATTTGGGGTATTGATGTGTTATAGTGGTGTAAGTTTAATTTAGTATTATGGAAGATAATAAAACGTATGAAATCCCATATATGGGGTGTCTCGTGGGAGCAGCATTCCAAAAGATGATTTCCCAACTTGAAAACACCCTGAAGCAAGCAGGACTTGGAATCACAGCGGGAGAATATATGATACTTCGTGCTCTATACTCCCGCGACGGACTTCAACAATGTGAAATCTGCGAAATGGTCGGAAAAGACAAAGCATCCATATGCCGATCAGTATCAGCTCTTGACAAAAAAGGGTTTATCAAGACTGAACCTTTAAGCCATAAATGCATACGCATCTGGCTGACAGATAAAGCTAATGAGATCAGACCTTGCATAATGGAAATTGCGAATGATCGTCACAAAGCCTTGCTATCGCTCGGTTCAGAAAAAGAGATAGATATATTTACCAAAATACTAAAAAATATAGTTACAAGTTAATATGACCTATATAATTAATATGACTGATACAATTAAAAAATATCTTAGATATTATTACAAGAATAATTAAACATAAAGAAAGGAAAATACTATGATGACAATCACAATTTGGAGCGATTTTGCATGCCCCTACTGCTACATCGGCGAGACTCGTCTTGAAAAAGCAATCGAAGAACTCGGTATGACAGACAGTGTTAAGATTGATTATCGCGCATTCGAACTCGATCCAACCGCCTCTAAGGAAGTAACCGGCCCAACTTCAGAAAGATTTGCCATGAAATATCGTCTCAGTGTGCCACAAGCAATGCAACAAATAGAGCAGATTTCATCGCTTGGTCGTGAATTAGGAATTGACTTTAAATATGCAAGCACACTCTACAGCAACACGTTTGACTCACACCGTCTGATGAAACTTGCAGAAAATAAGTATGATTACGCGACAGTGCAGAAACTCAACAAGCTTCTTTTTGATGCTTACTTCACTAAAAATCTCGTTCTTGCCGACCATAAAGTGCTTGAATCAGTTGCAAAGGAAGCAGGAATGGATGAAATGGAAGTAAAAGAAGTTCTTGACAGCGATAAATATGCAGATGATGTCCGCTTTGATGAACGCGAAGCTCAGATGCGAGGGGTGCATGGAGTTCCTTACATGGTCTTCAATGGAGAATTTGCAGTTCCTGGTGCAATGTCGATAGAAGGCATGAAATCAGCACTTGAAAGAGCACAGCGAAAGATCAATGAAGCTGAGAAGGCAGCTAAAGGTAGCGAACGTCCACATGTATGCGGTCCTGATGGTTGCCAATTAGTGTGAAAGGGAAAAACTATGGTAAAAGAACTTGAAGTGCAAGGCGTTTTTGCCGAAAATACTTATTTTTATATAGATGAGCACACAAAGACCGGTTTTTTGATCGATCCCGGTGCTCAAGCCGGCATGATTTACGACGTCATAATGCGCAATGGATGGACCATTGAAAAAATTCTTCTGACCCACGGGCATTTCGACCATATGGGAGCAGCTGAATCACTCAGCGAAAAATTGTTGGCACCAATCTACATATATCCCGAAGATGCGAAATACCTTAGAGACCCTAATCTTAATCTAAGTGGTAATTCCAGCCGACCCATTACCATAGCCCACTATGAAGAATTATTTGATGGTGAAATCATCAGACTAAAAGCAAATTCAGGCTTTTACCTTAAGGTGATACACACACCGGGGCACACTCCTGGATCAGTAACATATTATTCACCAGAAGAGAAAGTAGCATTTGTAGGAGACACCCTTTATCAACATGGTCCCGGACTGACTCATTTTCCGGGTGGTAATAGGACAGTTTTAGAAAACACAATTGTCAATAAAATACTCACACTTCCGCCTGAAACTGTGCTTCTGTTTGGGCACTCCTCTCCTATAACAGTAGCTCAAGAGAGACAGATTCTTCTTGGTTAAATCATTAGAAATAAGGGATGCGCTTAATGGGGCATCCCTTATTTGTTTGGAATGGATTCAATTTCCTTTTGCACCTTTCTTATTGCGCATCTAAAACCTGGAGATAGAGGTTCACGCGAGAGCAAAGTGATTCGCTCTTGCAATTCTGAAATAAGTTCCTTATAATATCGGCACATCTTTATCGCAATGTAAAGTGAAAAACATCGTATAGCGTATGGCTCAGTTTCAGAATTTATATTCGCCATACAAAAATCAAGGAAATCTACACGAATATCCTCGCCTGTATATTCTTGATTCCTTAACAACTGGAGAAGCATACGCTTTCGAGCAATATTCTTTTCTTTTAGCAACGAATCTATCAGATTATTTTGCAACGACTGCAACCATTGAGAATCATTTTTCCTTAAATGTGTCATGCACCACAATGCATTAGAACTCACTTTCTCATCTCCATTGAAAGAGAGATATAGCAGTTGTTTTTTATGGGAAAGATTTTCAGAAGCCCATTCTACAACGTCTTGAATGTTCTTTTGTCCGAGTCTCCCTTTCAAAACCGATTCGATATCTTGATTCATACTTCATGTTTTCTTTTCCTATTCCACTGCCAAAATGAGATTATCAAATGAATAATAATTCCAAATACAAGTGTTACAATCAATGCTATACATTCATTGACTATAATCAAACCTGACAAAGGCATAGGATATTCAGGTCTTACTTGAATCAATGCAGATAAAACTGCGCATATGCTCAATACGACAAATAGAATTGCCATTGATAAGGGAGCATAGCCTATTACATATTTTCCTATTCTTATCATTCTATCTTTGATAATTTATTATTAAATTAGCATTTGCGTAGTCACATATCTTTCTTTATCCAATACTAAGAACATATCTCATAAAAATTTGAGCCCTCGGGGTCGCTAATTTATGAGATGAGCTCTAAAGAAATGTATCTACAAAATTAACAAAAAACATTGACATAAAAAAAATATTAACCATATACAC
>CAZGGB010000091.1:0-12338 GCA_964525115.1 uncultured Sangeribacter sp.
TTCAACAACGAGCTTGACCTTGAATAAGACATGTCGGAAGAACTGAATAAAGAAATAGCGAGGCGACGCACTTTCGCCATTATTTCCCATCCTGATGCGGGAAAGACAACTCTCACCGAAAAACTTCTTTTGTTTGGTGGTGCAATTCATGTGGCTGGAGCCGTAAAAAGCAATAAGATAAAAAAGACCGCGACATCAGACTGGATGGAGATTGAGAAGCAACGTGGCATCTCAGTGGCTACCTCTGTGATGGGTTTCAATTATAAGGATTATAAAATCAACATCCTTGACACTCCGGGTCACCAAGATTTTGCGGAAGACACTTTTAGGACTCTAACTGCCGTTGACTCGGTAATTATAGTGGTCGACGTGGCAAAAGGTGTGGAGACTCAAACCCGCCGACTGATGGAAGTCTGCCGAATGAGGAAGACCCCGGTAATTATTTTTGTCAATAAACTTGATAGAGAAGGGCGAGATCCATTTGATATCCTTGATGAGCTTGAGCAGGAATTAAAGATTTCTGTACGTCCTCTTTCTTGGCCTATCAACATTGGAGAGAAATTCAAAGGTGTCTACAACATCTATGAGCATGGACTTGATCTTTTCACTCCGTCAAAACAGACAATCAGCGAACGAGTTGAAATAGAAGATGTAAATTCACCTGTTGTAGATGAACTCGTAGGGAAAGCTGATGCTGAAAAACTTCGTGAAGACCTCGAACTCATTGAGGGAGTATATCCGGAATTTGACAAAGAGGCTTATCTTCGAGGAGAAGTTGCTCCTGTCTTCTTTGGATCAGCGCTCAACACATTTGGCGTCAAGGAACTTCTTGATTGCTTCTGTGAGATAGCTCCCGCTCCCCTTCCAATTGAAGCGGAAGAGAGAAAAGTAGATCCGAAGGAAGAAGGATTTACCGGTTTTGTCTTTAAGATTCATGCTAATATGGATCCGAATCATCGCAGTTGTATTGCATTCGTCAAAATTTGTAGCGGCAAGTTTGAGCGTAATGTCAACTATAAGCATGTGCGCCATAACAAGATGATGAAATTTGCAGCTCCTACAGCTTTTATGGCACAGAAGAAAAATATTGTGGATGAAGCGTATCCCGGTGATATTGTTGGTATTCCTGATACAGGCAACTTCAAAATTGGAGATACACTTACCTCAGGTGAGAATCTTCACTTCAAGGGTCTCCCCTCTTTCTCCCCAGAAATGTTTAAGTATCTGGAAAATGCCGACCCGATGAAAGCAAAGCAGCTTGATAAGGGTATCAACCAACTTATGGATGAGGGTGTAGCTCAGATGTTTACTAATCAGTTCAATGGCAGAAAGATCATTGGCACTGTTGGTCAGCTGCAGTTTGAGGTGATCCAATATCGTCTGCTGCATGAATATGGAGCACAATGTCGTTGGGAACCGATAAGTCTTTATAAGGCTTGTTGGATAGAAAGTGACGATCAAGAAGCTCTTGAGGCATTCAAGAAAAGGAAATACCAGTTTATGGCTAAAGACAAAGACGGTCGCGATGTCTTTATGGCAGATAGCAATTATGTGCTACAAATGGCACAAAGCGACTTCCCGAAAATCCGCTTCCACTTCTCGAGCGAGTTTTAATCTCCCAGTTGAATTTTGAGGAGCATAACCCCAGGCTTAACTTCACACTTCACAGTTCACAGCCTGGGGTTTTTGAATAATTAGCCCAGTACCCACGGAGAGGCTTCTTATGGTATATCTATTACATCATCACATCCAGTAAATCTTGATAGCAAGTTACCTTATGAGAGCGGCTTGAGTAGCGGCACCCTCCATCTTCTGCGGCTCGTCCATGATGATGATTGAGCGGTTTGCGGCAATCACATCAATAGGTCGGCGGGATGTAAACTCGTCTCGCTTAGAGTAGATGATACGGCTTTCCTTTGATCGTCCCCCTCTTTGAGAGAGGCAGCGAAAGCCTGGGTGTTTATTATCATTACATTTAGTCCAGCGTCTTGCGAGAACTGGTCAAGTTGATTGAGATTTTTGCTGTCGTAAACGAACCAACGTGCTTTCTTTCCGTACTGCTCCATGAAGTGTTCTTCGAGCATACGGAACGACTTTGCCACACCCTCGCGGATAGCGATGCTCGGCACGACGATGATGAACTTCGACCAACCGTAGAGTTTGTTGAGTTCAAACATCGTCTTGATATAGACGTAGGTCTTACCTGTGCCGGTTTCCATCTCGACATCAAGGTTGACGGCACCCAGTCCGTCGATCTTGCTGAGAGACTTTGACAGTGGCACTCCGGCTGCAGTCTGAACCGAGTGGAGATTTTCAAGCAACTGCTTGGATGAAAGCTCCACATCGGCATTACGATAGCAGTCATCATCAATCAGTTCCTGCATTGTCGATTGCAATTTACCCAAATCTCGACGATATTTCGACGGATCCCGGTTTGGCTGGCCAATGAAAATATCGGTAGTATTCTTTACTGCCTCAGTCTGATATACTTGTATTTTAAACTTGAACTTCATTATCCGGTAAAATGTTGCTTGCCCATTCAGGCAAAGTTTTGACATACATTTTACCTAAAACACCATCTGACAATCTGAACAATGGGCGAGCCATCTGGCCATCAATAGAATTGTCGTATATATAAAGTCTATCAACTTTATCAGCGATTGTTTCGCAGTTTAGGATGGATTTGTAATATCTTGATATAATTTTGTCGAGTGGTACCGAGTGGCCTCCCTCAATCACTCTGTTTGTTATTCGGGCTGCATTGATGGAAGGATGCTCAGTTGAAATAAAGAATATGCGAATAAAAAAGCCTGCTTCCTTTGCCCTCAAAATAAAATCAATTTTGTCCTCCGCTGAGAATACTGTTTCAAAAACAAAACTGATCTTCTCCTTTAGGCATCTTTCACGCCATTCCGCACAGAAATTGGCAGCATCTAAAACCGCCTGCTTGCTGTTCCAGTCACCAAACATGTCTTTTGCAACCTGGTCTGGATTGATATATACCACCCCATCAGACCATTCATGGTGAAGAAACTGTTGAGTGACAGTGGTCTTGCCAGAACCGTTTGGACCGGCTATGACAATCAGTTCTGGTTTTCGACTGGAATCAGGCATTGCTACAGGAATTCAAGCGATTAGCCCACTTTGCCCTAAGCAACTGGCGTTGACGCTCAACTTCGTTCTTCATCCTTTCTTCAGCTTTACGTCTACGATTCATTGCACTTTCAAGAGCATCCTTCATAATGCATTCAAGCATCTCGTCAGAAGGATCTTCTCCAGACAGGAATCTATATGAATTCAGTTCTTTTTCAGACATATCCTTATTTTTTTCTTTTCTACAAAATTACAACAAATATTCCATACTTTTGGTGTTTTAGGCAATTATTTTTATAAAATTTTTCGTATTGTATCAGGTGAATAATGCTTGAAGATTTGTTCGAAGTTATCGAGGACGTTATCATTAGCTGCCGATGAGTCACGCATAACAAAGTATTGCGGACACATCTTGGCTATCTCCGTGACAGTTGACTCGTTCACTTCGGTGTCGAACGTGGCGATAAGATAAGTACCGTCCACGAAGAACACCTTTTTACCGTTCACTTCTTTCTCCTCAATTTTGGCTGATAACTCGATGTCGAGTTCCGGCATTACTTGGAAAAGGAGATCGAGCGGTGTACGGTCGTGCTTGACATTATCTACAAACCCCGCAATCATTTAAGCATCAAATTCCTCAGGATTATAGAACACGTCCTCCATATTCGATGAGTCGAGTTTGAGCACGCGGAAGCCAACATCAGGTAATTTTTGAGTCATCGTTTCTTCTTCCTCGTCATCAAATAATCCTCCATCGGTCTTCTTTTCATTATGCATCATGCATTGTGCATTGTGAATTATCTGAGCTCCTGCGCGACGTATGCGTTCCTCACCGATTTGGCAGATGGTTTCGTAGCCGGCTTTTCGAGCCTCGCTCTTTTCATCAGTAACTTCGGGGAGTTGTATCATAATGAACTTGCGGTGTCCGCCGTCCTCGGCATTGAGTTCAATAACGGCTTGTGCAGACGTAGCACTTCCGCTAAAGAAGTCGAGAATAATTGCATCTTCATCTTTCTGAACGAAGAAGTTAATTAGATACTTAATCAACGTTACAGGTTTAGGGTAATCAAATATTTTAGGCCCAATAAGTCCGTCGGAATTGACGAACTCTTAGGATATGCTATGGGAGTCGTCGGACTATCGTTCGGCGACTTTTGTATTCTTACATTCGTTGAGTTTGAAGCGCTTCTGAAAGCTCACCGCGAAAGGACAGAGATGATGCAGCAAAAAGAGTGGGAAAGGATGAGGCTCCATGCCGTCATGACGATGCAGCCACATTGTGGGAAGAAGCTTGATCCGAGGAAGGTGCTTCCGTTTGAGTGGGAGAAGAAGACCATGAAAAGTCAGAACTGCTCCACTCAGATCCTGAATAAGGATCAGGCGAAGGAGGCGTTTCTGAAGAGAATACATCAATGAAATTCTTGATGAGTATATATTCATTCGGAAGTTGCTTATGTTCCTTCTTTCCATGTATTAATTCATTCCACCATTCTTTCCATGTTTGACCTCCCAAACTGACATCATATCTTTGTATATCGATCATTGCAGCTATCAAAACTACTACAATCGATACAAAGAATGCAACAATAAATATTGAGGACCATATTTTTGAAATAGCAAGAATTATCATTTCAATTTTGAAATTAAGTGGATTCTTTTATTTATTTAGTTACATCAGGAATTGTGTCTGTTACGCCAAAGATTCAACCACCACTCTTTGAGTGTCGGTTCTCCAACTCGTTTCGATAACTCATTGACGTTGACTACAGCTGCCCACACAATCAAAACACCTGCTATAATGAAGGCAACAACCCCAAAATCTACTAATTGATTATATGTTATTGTCAGTATCATAGTCCAAAATATTTAATCCCTTTATTTATATAACAATTAAACATTAAACAATGTTTTATGGCAACCATATCAATAGGTTTTAAAATAGAAGATAAGGGCAACGGATTCAAAGAACTAATAGTCGATGCCGAAAAATTTAATAAAATGATGCAGCAGTCTGTTGTCGAGGCAAAGAAACTCGATGACAAGCTGATCAATTTTGGTAGTCTCTCGATTGGTCTTGATGCCCTCTCTTCGGCCGCCCAACAACTGCAGGGATTCACCAAGGAATTCACTTCTGCCTATGACACCCAGATGGAAGCGGAACGACAGCTGGAGCAGGTGATGAAAAACACCATGGGAGCCCGTGACGAGGATATCCAAAGCATCAAGGACTTCTGTTCAGCCCAACAACAGATAGGCATTGTCGGTGATGAGGTGCAATTGTCAGGTGCTCAGGAAATGGCGACATATGTCACCATGAAGGGAACACTCAAGACACTTATTCCGGTGATGAACGACATGGTGGCACAGCAATACGGTTACAACCACGCCGCGGAGAATGCCGTATCCATTGCCACCATGCTCGGCAAGGTGATGAATGGCCAGACAAGCGCCCTAAGTAGATTGGGCTATACCTTTGACGAAGCTCAGGAACAGATTCTGAAATACGGAACTGAATCAGAAAGAGCAGCAGTCCTTGTAGAAGTAGTGGGGCAATCGGTTGGAGGAATGAACAGGAAGCTTGCAGAAACCGACACCGGGAAGATGAAGCAATTAGAGAATTATTTGGGAGATATAAAAGAAAAGGCAGGTGGGCTTATAAAGGGGGCTGAACCAATTATTTCGATTGCTGCTAATAGCGCAATTGCATATTCTGGGATTCAGAAGCTTGTGAAGAGTGTTATGGCTCTGTCTGCTTCCTTTAAAATATTATCTCTATCTGGTGGTGCTGTCACTATTGTATTAACCGCTTTAGCGGCCGCCTATCTGTATTTCACATTAAAGACAGATGAAGCAACGGAATCCATCAAGCGACTTACAGATGCAAAAAAGCAGCAGGAATTAGAAGCTCAGAGAGCCAAGGATGTAATAGAAGCTGAGGATGAAGCCCGAAAGAGCGCTCTCTCGTCGATAGAACTCAATATAGCCTGACTCAAGGATTTCAACGGAAATAAAGCCGAAGAGAAGAAGATTGTAAAAGAAATGAACGCTACCTACGGCGCCACGATGGGATATTTCAAAAGCGTCAACGAATGGTATAATGCTCTCATCAAGGAAACATACAATCTCGGTCTGAATCCTTGGGCGAATTCTCAGCCTATATCAAAAAGATATGGCATTGCAGAAGAAACGGTCGACAAGGATGGAAACGTTGTCAAGATCACCGATGTCCCGGTTGAAGAATGGGGAGTGGGAGGAAAAACCATCCATGCCCGTTCCCTCTTCTGCGGATATGCATTTGTGGTGACCGGCGGACGGAATGTGGACATATATTCCCCTTACTGCATCGCGATAGAAAATGAAGTGAATCCGTCTAATCCAAGGGCATACGTCAACGAAGTCTCATAGACTTCAGGCGTATGCCTTTTTTATTTGTGGAATTAACGAATTATTATTAACTTTGTGGCAAAATTGATTGAGATGAAGAAATTGATTACTTTGGCAATGTTGAGTCTGACTTTTATGTTTGTCAGCGCTCAGACAAAAGTGAAAGTTTATGATGAGAGCATAAATCCTGATATACAAATTACTGAGGCTGTTGCAAAAGCAAAGGAGAATGGGAAATTTGTCATAGCTCAGTTAGGGGGTAATTGGTGTAAGTGGTGTATCAGATTTGCTAAATTTATAGAAAATGATACGGAACTAAAGAATCTAGTGGATGATAATTTTGAATTTATCCATGTCAACTACAACCCTCGTAATCCTGAGGCAATGACTGATCTGGAGGCAACTCAAGAAGCCTTAAAAAGATTGGGTAATCCGGTAAGATTCGGTTTTCCGGTATTGGTTGTGCTCAATGGAGAAGGAAATGTAATTCACACGCAAGATTCCGGATTTCTTGAATCAGGAGAAGGATATGATAAAGAAAAAGTGAAACGATTCTTTGAGGCTTGGACCCCCCAAGCCGTCAATTCTTCTAAAATGTAATCAACAAAGCGCAGGGTAACTGCGCTTGTTTTGCATTATTTTAGACACATGACAAGAAAGATATGTACTACCCTTAGCTGTCTGATCAGCTCAATAAGTTGCTTGGCGCAAGACATTTCATATGCCGATAGCATAGCAGAGACTAAGCTTCAAGAAGTGACAGTAACTGGTAATTCAGCACGACAGCGAATTGATAATACACGTATTGGTTCAGAAAAGCTTGAACTTGCCCGACTCTCACAACTACCCTCTTTCGGAGGAGAAAATGATATCATTAAGAGTATTTCCTTGCTTCCAGGTGTCAGAAGCGAAGGAGATGGTGGTGGCGGCTTTGAAGTTAGAGGAGGAAACGCTTATCAAAATCTCATTTTGCTTGATGGTATATCCCTCTATAATCCATCTCATGTGATGGGCATATTCTCCACTTTCAACGACGATGCCCTTGGAAGTGCCACTCTATTCAAGGGTCCTTACCCTGCAATGTATGGCAATGCCACTTCATCGGTGCTTGAGACAACCCTTATGCCCGGAGATATGGAATCATATCACGGCTCCTTTACAGTCGGAATACTGGCAGCCAAATTAAAAGCAGAAGGACCGATAATAAAGGATAAAATGTCGTTTGCTCTCACCGCCAGACGGTCATATGTGGATGCCTTTCTCAAGATGGTGCCGAAATATCGCAGCACAATCATGAATTTCTATGATGTTACTGCAAAACTTCGTTTTACTCCTTGTTCCGGCCATATCATCGACGGATCATTTTTCATAAGCCATGATAATATGGCAATAAGCGACCTTATGGGTTTATATTGGGGAAATCTTGGAGCCTCTGTCAATTGGAATGCAAGAGTGACAGATAATCTTAGTTTTACGACTACGGCAGCTTTGACACACTTCGATCCAAAAATGGCAATGGATATTATGGCGATTGATCAGGAAATGCTAACCCATATCCATAATTATTCCATAAATGAAAAGATTCGCTGGAGTATTTCTGATCATCACGGAATTGAATTTGGTATAAGATCAGAATTGCTTAGCGTGAAATCTGCTGAATGGTTTATAAATTCAATAACTGAAAAGGAAGTCAGGTCATTATGGCAAAATTCCGCGTGGATTGATTATGACGGATCCGTCTCCGACAAATTTGATATCACAGCAGGTGTCAGATTAAATGTTTCTTCAGTATTATCGCAAGATCGTTACCATCAATTCATATCATCATATGGAGTTCCAAATCAATTTGATAGCAAAACCTATATAGATCCGGAACCGAGAATAAATATCAAATATAATATATCTGATACTCATAATGTCAAAGCTGGTATAGGGTGTTCAACACAAGATCTTCATGCCATCCGGACCACTACAACTTCATTTCCATTTGACAGATATGCATTGACTTCGGCTGAAGTAAAACCTGAGAGAGCCGTACAGTACGCTGTCGGATATGCCGGTATGACAAGCGATGGGGATTTTGATTGGTCAGCGGAGACTTTCTTCCGTAATATAGAAAATGTCTACGACTATAAGGATGGGAAAACCTCTTTCTCAGACATAGCATTGGAAAATATTATACTTGGAGGCAAAGGTCGCGGGTATGGAGCAGAACTAATGTTGCGAAAGAATAATGGACGACTTACGGGGTGGATTGCCTACACTATTTCGCATACGGAGACAAAGATTCCGGGAATCAACGACGGCAAATGGTATGACGCTTCAAACAACCGGACCCACGACATTGCAGTGACGGCTATTTTCAGAATTAATGACAAATGGAATTTATCAGGCTCATGGATTTTCCTTTCGGGGCAACCTCTTACGGTCCCGGATGTAAAATATGAAATAGCCGGAGAGACTTGCTACTATTATTCAAAGCGTAACGCTTATAAAGCACCACCAACGCATCGTCTTGACCTCTCGGCTACATACACACATGTAGGCAGAAAATTCACCTATGAGTGGGCTTTTGGAGTCTACAATGCTTATTGTAGATATAATCCTTATATAGTATATTTTCGGGATGATCCTGACAAACCATCCGGCACACAGGCTGTGCAGCAAGCCATGTATGGACTTGTTCCGTCGGTGTCTTATACACTCAAATTTTAAGAATAAGGAAAGATTAGACTTATAAGATTTATAAATCATATTAGAGATGTCAATAAAGATTTATATGATGAAGAGAATTTTAAAGAAATATTTATATATAGGCATCTTCTTGATTATTTTGTCAAGTTGTTCGAAAGATCTTGATCTGGAATATCACGAGATTGAACCTCTCACAGTGATAGAGGCAGAATTGACTCCTGCAGGAGCCAAGGTATCAATAACACTCACTACGCCCATGGATCATCCTATGGATAGAACCCGACTGACGGATGCTTCTGTTGCGCTTATAGACTTATCTTCCGAAATCGAATATACTCTTAAAGCCGACGCAGACGGCTATTTTACAGATTCTACTCCTGGGATACCTGGTCATGACTATCGTCTTATCGTTGAAAAAGATGGATTCACCTATGAGGCAGAGTCTCATATGTATCCTCCGACAGAAATATTAAGTCTTGAGTTCAATTGGATTAATATGCCTTATGATCAGGTAGCTGTCTTACAAGCACAGTACACTGACAATCCGAATGAATCACAGGATTGTTACTGGATCAAACTATATCGCAATGGAGAGATCTATTCGTGGCAAGAACAGGATGACCGTGGTGCTATTGATGGTGTGGCAACTTTCTTTACTATGACGTCAAGGAGGGATACAGATGAAGAAGAGGATGATGAAGTACTTTTCGATGGAGATGAGATGACTTTTACAGTCGCTCAAATCACAAAGGAAATGCACGACTATCTGGAGGCGCTTCAAAATGACAGCAATGGACCGGCTATGTTTTCCGGGTCTCGTGTACTCGGCTATTTCCTTGCTTCCTCACCTGTCTCCAAATCCATCATCTTCCATCCCGATGAGATACCTGAATACAAGTAAGCAGCCATCTAAAAATTCCACGCACGTTTGAGCTAACAAAGGCTGTGGCCATTATAACTCCCTTTATTCCCATATGTCAGAATTTTTTGCTAATTTTGCAGAGAAATAGTAATGTGATGAAAATAAGGAATCTTTTCATACATATATGCATTATCCTGATGACTCTATGCTCTTGTGGAGACGGAGGGAAGCATGATGCAGAATTCCGTCGTATTGACACTTTATGCGACTCCGAGCCTGAACAAGCCATTCGCGCTCTCGATAGCATTGACCGCTCGACCCTATCAGAAAGAGACCGCCATCGTTTCGACCTGCTAACGATCAAAAGCCGCGACAAAGCGTATATAGAGCATAAATCAGACAGCCTGATTCTTGATGTGATAGACTATTATGAAAAGCACCGTAGCGAAGGACACTATGCCGAAGCCCTCTACTACGGCGGACGAGTCTACTCAGATATTGGCGATCTGCCGACAGCCCTTGAGTTCTTCCAGAAATCCCTTGATGAGATTCCTGAAGACGAAAGCAATCTTAGGTTTAAAAGAAATGTTCTGAATCAGATGGGTCGGCTACTGCATGAAATCCAGCTTGACTCTGATGCTATCAATTATTTGGAGCAATCTCTTCTTATAGATATTCCAACTGAAGATAAAAACTATGGAAAAGTATTCACTCATGCTCTAATAGCATCATCTCTTAGAAGACTGAACAATTTCAAATTAGCTCGAATACATATCAACGAGTCAGTCAGACTATCTTCTCTTTTAAATAAAGAAGATAAACTCACAATTTTATCCGAATATGCATATATGTTGTATCGTGAAGGTAAAATAGACTCTGCTCTTACTGTAATAAGGCCACTTCCTACATCTGTCGACTCTTTAACTCTTCCATTTTGTTTAGCAGTGGCTGCCAATATATATAGTGTAGCTGGAGTTCCTGACACGGCATATATGTATGCACGACAACTTACAAGATACAACTCGTATAATAAAAAGGCAGGTTTTAAAGTGATTTTCTCAGATGAACTGAAAGACTTTGTGCCAAAAGATACTCTTCTGAAACTGATGCCGGAATATAAGCAGACCGTAGAAGACTATCTCGATACGCATGAAGCTGAGCAAGCCATCATTCAAAATTCCCGTTACAACTACACAAAGCATGTAAAGGAACGTATGCAGGCTGAAAATGAACTGCACAAATATCAGATAATGGTATGGATTGCAGCCGCTGTCGTGACTTTGCTGATTTTTATTATCCTGACATTGATATTCTATCGCAAATACAAATCTGCAAAAAAAGAGACAAAACTTCTGGAAATTTTTAATCTTACTGAAAGACTGAAGGAACAGACGGCATCCAAGCCGAGTGAAATAAATGGTAACTCGACTATCGAGGATATTGGAAAATATACTGATATAAAGCAGCGCATCCTCAATAAGATGCAATTGCTCAAAAGCAACCAACCGGACTCGTTGGTAGACAAGGCAATTCTTGAATCGGATGTCTACGGCGAACTGAAAGAAAGGATCAAGACCGGAAAATGTATTCTTGATTCAGAAGACATATGGAAAAGGATAGAGGACCTTACTGAATCTGTCTCGCCAAGTTTCGGAAAGAGACTTGACATCCTTACAGAAGAGAGAATCAGTCCTACAGAACGAAAAGTAGCCCTTCTGATGAAGTGTGGATTCACCACATCAGGCATCTCAACCCTATTGTCAAGAGGAATGAATACAGTCTCCTCCCAAAAAAGATCCCTTGCAAATAAGATTTCAGAAGAAAAAATGCCATTAGAAATAGTATCAACGCTAATAATTTCACTATAAGCTAAATAAATATTCAGTGTATACAAATCCTTACGATTCGAACAGTTCGAATTGTAAGGATTATTATTTTTCGAATAAACTTTCGAATAAGAAAATTATGTCTTTTCCCCTCTTCTCCATTAATTTTGCAACTCGAAATCAATCTTTTTCAAAGTTCTTACGTCTATCATAATAAAAATACCCTTTGGGTATTGCCTTTCGGAATGCGAGTCATTAACTTTGCAACTAAAATAAAGAAACAACTTAAACAACACATACCATGAAAATAAACAGACTTCTTGCCATAATAGCATTGACATTATTCGCTAAAAGTATTAGCGCTTCGGCCAACGTCATAATAATGGGGAACGTCGAATCCATACCGGATAGCACTATAGTAGCACTTTTCCATCGGGAAGGTTCTTCAGCTTCAAGCATAGCTATGGATACTGTCATTG
>CAZGGB010000092.1:0-12263 GCA_964525115.1 uncultured Sangeribacter sp.
CAGAAGGCAGGGCAGAAGGCAGGGCAGAAGGCAGGGCAGAAGGCAGGGCAGAAGGTCTGCGTGAATCTGCAAAGAAAATGTTGGCAGCGGGTCTTGACACAAACTTCATCCACGAGATGACTGGTCTTACTCCTGAGGAAATTAACTCCCTACGATAGCGCTCCGCTTTTCTAATGCGACTATGCTGCAGGCGTCTCCTTCCATCGCCCCGACGTCTTCCGCATCCTCGTCAAATTCTCCTGATCCTCGAGTCATAAGTCATAAGTCTTGAGCCTTGAGTCTTCAGTCTCGAGTCTTAAGTCTTAAGTCTCGAGTCTTGTTAGGAAATCTCACACAGAGGAGCCCCGAACGCAAGATAAGTCTGGAGCGATCTCCGAGCGCGACCCCAAAGCCCCTAAATCTCACGCAGAGGTGCAGAGGTGCAGGGCCCGCAGAGCGAAATTGCCACAATCCTCACGCAAAGGCGCAGAGGGCTCGCCGAGTCTCCCTCATTCACGCAATGCGGAGCGCAGCGAGCGAGCCCCCGCGCCCCCGATTCCCTTCGACGTCATGCCTTTGACCGTCATTACATTTTCCCCCGCGCCCCCAGCACCCCTGCACCTCTGCGTGATATTTTCTTTCCTTAACGTTTTTCTTCATTTTTTTTCGTGAATGATGATAACTCTAATAATTCCCTGATATATACCAAAATAATATCTACACCCCCTATCTTTTTGCTCCTTTTAACCCCCATTGATACAAAAAAATTACAAAAACATTTGGCTGGTGTTGTTTTTTTTCTTACCTTTGCAACCGAAATAATGTGCCCGCCAACACCGGGTGCATCACTTCGTATCATATGAGAGTGAAATTTTTAGTATATTCAACCACAAAAACAATCATGGATTGCCGACTGACACCTTATTATATATATAATAGCATCGGAAGGAGCCTGAAAGGGGCACGGATGGAATAACCGGGGTGACATGTGCGGTAGAAAGAAACAGAAAGTACAGACAACAAAACACTATCAGACACTAAGAAGAATGGAAGGCAATGACCTTCAAAACTAACAAGAAACAAATAAATTCATAATATATACAGTTAATTAATCAATTTAATCATGGATAAGAAATTACTAGTTTCTTTGATGATGACCGCTCCGGTTGCTATGTTCGCCCAGCAGTGGGAGGGAGCAGGCGATGGTAATCTTATTTACAAGATTAAGCCGGAGGTCAGCTCGAACTACTGGCAGGCAGATGGCGTATCTACGGACTATAAGACCAATGATGCTGGCAATCTCGTTTGCGGTGCTCAGACCGGTTTCCTTAAGCATGTGGCTAACCTGAAGGCTCAGGGTGCGTACACTTTCAAGGCAGTAGGCTATACCAATGCTTACATCAAGATCAACGATGACATTCAGGCTAAGAAATTCCCTGCAGGTCATAAATTTGCAGGTAAATATGTTAGCAATGCTGACAATAGCAAGGTCGCAACCGACATAGCGGATTATATTTTCATTTACGACAATATCTCTATTGTACCTGAAGATGTTGTGAATAATGAGGGTAAAACGATAAAAGGTGCCAAAATAGAGGTTTGCCCGATCGATAAGGATGGGGAATTCACCATCGGTGATGTGACCATGACTTTCTATTTTGATTTTGCTCAGGCTAAGACTGTATTTACTAACCAGAATAACAAAATCAGCTTCGAAATCGTAACAGAGGCTGACACTCGTCAGGTTGCTAAGGATCTGAGAGCAGAACTCGGTGCTGCTGTTGATCCCGCTGCAGGTACGCTCCGTAAGGCTGAGAACAATATCGTAAGCTATATCAACGCTATCGATTTGACCAATGGTGAGAAGCTCGTTTCCGCTTTCAATACTTATCACCTCGGCAACTACAATGCTACTGATTTCGCAAAGGCTACAGACGACATTTCAGTAGCTATCCGCGATCTCCAGACTAAAGCCGGTCTCAAGGATGCTCAAAATAAATATCAGCCCGCTACTTCATACAATGCAAGAGTGGTGGCTGAAAATCTTGCATGGGCTAATATCCAGGCAAATGAAAGCAATTATAATACTCTCACAGCTGAAATCGCTGCTCGTAAGTCAGAACTTGCTGCCAAGCAGAATGTCGCTAATGAGATTCCCGGCAATGCTGACGCAACTTTAAAGGCGTATTGCCAGAAGGCTCTCGCTGCTGAACTCGCAGCTGAGCAGTCTGCAATCACCACTCTTGAGGGTAATGTAAATGCAGCATATGCTAAGAAAGATGGCTATTTCCCTGATACTTTAGTCGACAACTCAGGTTTCCTCGCTACTTCAAATGAAATCAAGGCTGACATTGCTGCTATCTCCTATGCAAATGCAGTTTTAGACTGGAACGCATATGGCGAATTCCTTACTGAGCAAACTAAACTTGCAAGAGATTGGGATACGATATTTGCCAATATCAATGAGAATTATCGTGTGACCAAATACACCATCAATGGTGTTGAATATCCTGCTAAGAATGTTTACGACGATGTTACCGGTGAAGCAAATAATATGCTTTCTGACGCTTACCAGCAGAACACCGGCTACGATATCAAGGACGGCAAGCAAGAGGTTTCTAACTATGAGAATATCATCGACGCTCGCCTGAAGATTGATGATGTCAAGGCTGAGATGGCAACTCGTCTCGCAGGTATGCAGAATGCTGAGAAATATCTTAAGGATATCTATGATGCACAGCAGGCTGAACTCGTTAAAGCTAACGGTATCATTGCTCCTCTCCAGGCAGACTGCACATCCTATAAGAATTTTGCTGAGTCTGAAGCTTTCAAGAAGCTTAAGCAGGGTGATCAGGATAAGCTGAACGGCTATATCAAGGATATGCAGGAAGCTATCGACAAGCTTTGCTTAGATACTAAGACTGAATACTTGGGTCACAATCTTGACACTGATGTTGATCCGTTCGATGCTGACTTGCAAGCTGTCAAAACTCAGAAGCAGAACTACAATAACTACCTCAATAACACTCTCGGCTCTGATGTAGTTACATTGCTTAACTTGAGCAATGATCTCCGCAAGCATGTTAAGACTGAGACTGATAAGGTTAAGAATACATCTCTTGGTGTTGACTATAGCTCAGACCTCTTCAATAAGTTTGCGTCTTCTTTGACCAACATCGACAATGCTATTGAGGAGTATTATAATACTCCGAAGGCTGATAGAAAATCTGCTAAATATAATAACATCACAAGCAGTATCACTGATGTTCAGGCTGCATGCGATAAGCTTGTAAGCGGATTCACTCAGGCTCTTACCAACCTTGCCACTGCTCAGAACAACCTCAATACATTCGAGGGCGTTGTCAACAATAAGCTTGTCTTCGGTGTTGCTCCATTGACTCCGGGCTATGTATTTGTGACAGTCGGTCAAGGCCAAGTGTATGAAACAGCATTCACTAAGGCTGCTGCAAACACAGCTATCTCTACCTACAAGAACACTATCTCCGGTACTAACGGATATACTCAGCAGCTCAAGAACATCGCTACAAGCACTACGATGAACAATCAGGAGGCTTATGAAGCAGCTGTTAACGTTTCTAATGCTGTTAATACTTCCGGCATCGCTGCTAACATTGTAGCTTCTCAGAATCAGTTTGTCAAGGATGCTACAAACTGGAACAGTGCCAACGTGGATGCGATGATCAAAGACATCCATAAGTATGTCGAGACAACTCCGTATAGCGGTTATCCCGGAATGAATGCTATCAAACTGGGTGCTGACAAGAACTTTATCGAAGTTGGCTATGATGCGATCAAGACTCAGTATGACACTGCAAAAGGTCAGATCTCAGGTGCCGGTTCTAATGTTGCTCAGCTCGGTGCTATTGATAATACCCTCAAGAGCCTCGTAGACCAGTGTAAGGTGGTTAATGATAAGATCGCTGATGTTCTTGCTAACCATCAGCATGACCAGAATCTTGAATCTAAGAAGAATGGTTATAAATCTACCTTCACTACATATCAGCAGAATATCGCTAATTTGACAGTAAATCCTGCTGCTCAGGCTTATCGCAGTCAAGTTTCAGACCTGAAGGATGAACTTGATGCAATTGCACGCAAGTATGATGTGACCTACCAGAATGTGGGTTTGGTGGCTGATGATCCTGCTTCTGCATATCAGGGCTATGTAAATGAGCTTGATGGCGTCAACACTAAGTTCAAGAATCTTCAGGAGAACCTTCTCGCTAACCATAGCGCATTCACTAATCTCTCAGCGAAGTCTGATCTTATTTCGCAGGAGATCAATGAAGATAATGGCATCTTCGATAACTTTGATGATATCGAATATACCGAAGACGCTAAGAAAGAGTTGGCTAAGTTGACCGAACAGCTCGGTAACCTCAATGATAAGGTGACTGCTACTTTCGGTGAAGGTGGCAAGGGTCTCAACGAAGTTGATCTTACTGATCCTGATGGCAAAACCTACAAGGAGGTATACGAAGAGGAATACAATGCTATTCAGGTAGCAGTTGGAGAGCTCTTCCAAGAGTGGAACGACGGCTATCGCGATGCAGTTTTCAATGCCAACCAGGCATGGATGAAAGCCAACAACCTTAATAGCGAATACGTCAATGGTGAGTATACCAGCGCAGTGGAATATGTTAATGATTATCTCTATGGCATCACTGAGCCATTGTACTACGGAATGCTCGCTACAAACGAGGAGTTCATCGCTAACCACAACAAACTTCAGGCTTGCTTCAAGGACATTGAGAAATATACTGCGCAGCTCAACTACTTCCTCGCTAAGATCGCTCCATTAGGTGGTACTAAGGAGCAGCAGAAAGTTATTCTCAGCGCAACCGGCAACTATGGTTCCTATGAGTACACTTTCGAAGGCACGAAGGAAAATGTAACTCTCGCATCATTGCAGACAAGTGCTAAGGCTCTCAACGATAAGATCACAGCATGCCTTACAGGTGTCGACAAGGCTTGTCTTGGCGAAGCTAATGAATTCTGGGCTAAAAATGGTCAGGTGGCAGTTGATGCTTGGTCTGAGATCGAGACACGCCTCTCAGGCGCCGGCTTCACCGAAGATGATATCAACGATTCTTACGGTGTTCAGCTCGCTTCAGTAGCTGCAATCGACGAAACTCACAGCACCGACCTTGCTGAGCTTGGCAATATCACAGATGAAAATCTTGATTATGCTAATGCTGCCATGCTCAAGAAGAAGGCTGATGTCCATAACTATATCATGGATATGGATGGCATCGCTTGGAAGATCAATGGTGTTGCACGCGTAGACTATTCTTTGCTTCCTGAAGGTAATCCTACTGAAGACGAAGTTAATGATTTTGTCAACGATAAGGTATATTCTGCTATCAAGTCTCTTTGGAGTCTGGTTTCTTCAGAAGCTGAAGTTGAGCTCGGCAACCTCAAAGATGGTATCGGTGATTGGGCTCTCGATAGCCAATCATATAGAGACAATAAGGCGACCGTTGAAAATGCCTACAATGCTTTGGTAGGTACTGCTACTAATAAGGGTCTTGAAGGTAATTGGAACGAACTTAAGGATGACCAGCTTGAGGGCAATTTGAAGGATTATCTTGATCAACTTCAGGGACTTCTTGACGGTGCTAATGCTGCTTATGATGATGCAAAAGACCGCTATGAGGTATTCACTGCCAACAGTGAGGTGCTCCAGAAAGTTATCAATGCTTCCGACGGTGCATATGCAACTGCAAATAACAATATCGACGAACTGCTCAAGTGGTCAAGCTATCGCACGGATCAACTTAGCGTTATAGATGGACTCAGAACAGACCTTGAGGCTCAGAAGACTAAGGTTGAGACTCTTGCCAAGTCTGAGACTAATGGTATCAAGGTAAATCAGGCTGAGACATTCATCAATAAGGTTGGTGTTACTGACGTGAACAATGCTTATCCTGTTGTCTTCCAGCAGGAGAAGAATTTCGCTGAGAACACTATGATGGTGCTCCTTCGCACTGCCTTCAACAATGTCAACCTTGGCTACAACAACCTAAATATCGCTGAAGAAAAGCAGGCCGAACTCAACGGTTGGGACAATCAGATCAAGGCTCTCGAAGTAGAGTTGGCTGGCATAATCTATAAGGCTAACGACCGTAAGGGTTGCATGGATGCTCTCAAGGCTTGCGAGGCTAAGATCAGTCCGCTTATCGTAGAACTTCAGGCTAAGGCAAGAGAGCTTGGTGTAGTAGCTGACGACAGGTCTAATACTCTCCAGAGCTACCAGAATGAACTTGCTGATCTTTACGAATCCGTAACTGATGCTATTGAAACATTCTCTAACACAGTTAAGAATGCGAAAATTGCTTCAGAGATGCCTATCCTTGGCGGAGAACTCCAAAAGCAGGATAAGTATACTAAGCCCGTACAGGAAGAGTACACAGGCAAAGCTGAAGGCATTCAGTCTGAGCTTGATGGCATCAACAGTGATGTTGAGCTTGCCGGTGTCAATGTCATCCAGAATAAGGCTAAGTTCATCTATGATATGCAACAGCTGCAGGATGTTGACCTTGCAACTGAGGAGACCGGTTGGAACGATGCTTACAATGGCACTTCGACTACCAAGGGCTCTTACGCTAAGGACTACAGTGATTTGCACTATGGCATCTTGAAGACTACTCTCGAAACTTATTGGGATAATGTCAACTATGCTAAGGAAGAGGCTGATGCTACCCTCTGGAGACATGAGCAGCGTTCAGATCTTTATGACATGACTGATTACACTGACATTGATCATGCAATCAATGATTGGACCAGTGTGAATAATCAGAAGTATAAGGGTCTCCTCACTCAGTGGGCAGATAAGGCTAAGAATTTCAATATCACTTCTGCCGACAAGATTCCTACTGATTTGAACGATAATATTTGGATTTTCGTTCGCACTACTCTCTACAACACTGCTAAGCTCGCGAAGTCTCATACTTATACTCAGGAAGATAACCTAATCAATAAGGTTAACTTCCCTGGATGCAACGAGGCTGGATGGCAGCAGACATTCATCGATGCTGAAAAGATCGTTGATGCTCTTAAGGCTGAATATGCTACATTAAATAGCATTGACCTGAGTGAAAATTGCAGCATTCTCGTTTATGAGTTTGTTAATAGAGTTCCTCGTTACACTACTCCGGCTCAAGCAATTGAAGCTTACAAGGCTATCGATGAGAAGATCGATGAGGTATCCGGTAATCTTGATGATATCTACGACACAGCTGAGAAAGACAAACTCATCGTTAAGGGTGATGTTAAGTCTGATGGCAAGCTCAACGTACTCGACGTTCAGGAACTCATCAATCTCGTTCTTGCTAAGGTTCAGTTCGATAAAGAAGACAACGATAGCCATATCCAGGATGTCAACTCCGATGAGGATATTAACGTCGGCGACGTGACTGCTCTTATCAACCTTGTTATGGATGGTCCTGAAGCAATTCAGCCGGTTCCAAGCAAGATGATCAAGTATATGAAGTCTTACTCAGGCAACAATACTTATCGTGTTGAGGAAGTGGTTGGTGAAAACGGATGCCGTCGCTATGCAATGCTCCTCACTAATGAGACTGCTTTCGCTGCTGGTCAGCTCGACGTTGTGCTCCCGGCTAATGCAAAGGTTGCAGGTGTTCACGTTGGTGACCGCGCAAGCGCTCTCGATGCATACTTCCAGGATAACGGTAACTCTACAAGAATCGTGTTCACTTCTCTCGACAAGTCTATGATCGAAGGCAACAACGGTTGCGTTCTCTTCATCGACGTTGAGGGAAACGGTGAAATCGAGGTTGAAAACGTTATCTTCTCTGATGCAAGAGGTACTGCTTACAACCTTAGCAATGCCACTACAGGAGTCAACAGCATCTACGAAAGCGTTAAGGACGGCGTGAAGGCTATCTACAATGCTGCCGGCCAGAAGCTCCGTGGTCTCTCTAAGGGTATCAATATCATCCGCAACGCTGATGGTACTACTACCAAGAAAATTGGTAAGTAAACTATAAGCAAGTGATCCTGCAAGGGAGGGATGCCTCCGGGTGTTCCCTCCCTTGTCTTCACATTTAAATCAATTTTAGAATTAATTATCATGAAGAAAAATGTCATTCGCTTGCTGTTTGCTCTCGTGGCTCTTCTGACCTCGACAAGCATGCTCGCGGAAAACAAACTTTGGATTGCTTCTCAAGGTGATGGCGAATTCGCTATCATGATGAATTGTGACGATAATGCTGCTGCAATTCAGTTCAATCTGGAACTTCCCGAAGCGTTGGTGATCAAACAGACTAATGTTGAGGGTAGATGGCAATATATCTATCGTAATCCTGAGCGTTTCAACAATGGTCAGCAGATCCAAAGCAATCTTATTCACGAAAGCAATCACAATGTAGTGTGTATGATCGTGTCTATGCTTGGCGAGTCTTTCAGAGGCGAGCAAGGCACTCCGGTTGCTTATTTCCAGACAAGAAAGCCCGACGCTACTTCTACATGGAAAAACGAGGATCTCAAACTGACTGATATCATTTTCTCTACTGCAAATGGCGAGCAGCTTCCTGCTGCTGAGGAATCTGTCTATGACGGTGCTGTCTATGGTGTCGTAAAGGCTTACTTTGATGTAGAGAAGATGGTGGTGAATCCTTCTTCCACTATCAAGGTTCCGGTGGCTCTGAATAATTCATTCAATGTGTCTGCTCTTCAGATGGCAATCACTCTTCCTAAAGGTTTCACAATGAATCTCGAAGAGTTCGAACATTCCGACCGCGTTGCTACTACTGCTCAGATCAAGGCTCTCGCAAAAGATAACACTTATGCTTTGGTGATGTCAGATATCGTAACAAACGAATCAATCACTAAAGGTGACGGTCTCATTTTCTATTGCTTTGTTAATGTTCCTGATGAAAAAGATTTCAACTCAGACGTGACATTTACTATCAGCGAAGTTGGTGCTTCTAATTATGAAGGTACTTTCGTCAATGGCTTGGGATCTACTCTGACCATCACTAACGGTGCTCTTGCTAAGACTTCTGCTCTTGCAGAAGTAGATGCTCTTCAGGCTGCTAAAGATGCTGCCGATGCTGAGATCGCTGAGGCTTGTCCTGACGTGAAGGATAATTTCGCAGGTGAGGATATTCAGTCTGCTATCAATGATCTTAAAGCTGCTGTAGAAGCTGCTTATGAGAACATGACTCTTACTGACGACTATGAAGAGGTGATGGCTCCGGTAGAGACTATCAAGGCTGACATCGCTAAGCTTATCGAAGATGCAAAGGCTGCTCAGGCACAGTATGAAAAGGATCAGGCTGACGCCGCTGCCAAGGAGGCTGAACGCGTGAAGGAAAATACTGAAAAGTATAATGCTGACATCGCTGCTCTCGACGCTCTTCAGGAAAACCTTGACAATACTGTTATCATAATCGATGCTGATTATGCTGACTATAAGGATCAGGCTGCTATCGATGCCGTTCAGAAAATGATCACTGACGCTCGCGCTGCTGCTGATGCAGAAGACGCTGCTGTAAAGAATGAAGGCGAATATAAGTCTACTCTCGATGAGGCTGCTATCAACACTGCTATCACAGGTCTTAAGACTGCTGCAGAAGCTGCTAAGGCTGAAGCAGACAAGAAGGCTGAGGAAGATGCTGCTAAGAAAGAACAGCTCCGCAAGGATGAAAACAAGGCTGCTTATGATGCAGTGATGGCTGACCTCAATAAGCTCTATGCAAGCTATCGCAAGACTGTTGCTGACGTTCAGGCTACTTATCCTGATTATGAGAACGTAAGCGCTGAGATAGCTCTCCGCAACGCTCTTGATGAACACAAGGACGCTATTGAAGAGGCTTACAAGGCTGTAGAGAAAGAAGGTGTGTTCGAGTATGATCTTCCTTTTGAGGCTCTCCAGACTCAGATCAACAAGCTATTTGAAGACGCTAAGGCTCTCGCTGAAAAGACTGAAAGCGATCGCGTAGCTGCCAACCAGGCTGCTTACGACGAAGTGATCGACAAGCTCCTCGCTCTTCAGGCTGAAACTGATGCAGCTGTTGAGAAGATCCTTGCTGAATATCCTGAATATAAGGATGTGACTACTGATTCTCGCGCTATCGACAAGGCTATCAACGACGCTAAGGATGCAGCTAAAGCTGCTCTCGATGCTGTAGCTACAGAAGGCAACTTCGACTACACTCCTGACTATAAGGCTATCGAAGATATGATTGCTGATATGCTCGCTAAGGCTGAGGCTGACGGTGTAGAGGCTATCATCGCTGAAGTTGAGGCTGGTAATGCTTATGTCTTCACTCTTGATGGCAAGAAGCATGCTCGTCCTGTAAACGGTGAGGTTAACATCATCGTTCGCAGAAATGGTGAAAAGTCAAAAGTATTTGTAAAGTAAATTGATTAGACACTGTTATAAAACCCCAGGGGGTGCACCTTTCGGTGCACCCTCATTTTTTATGAGAATGGCTCTTATTCTATTTCAAGGGCGAGGAAAGTGACTGGACTTTTGGTAAGTAGCAGAAGTCGCCACCAGAAGCGTTTCGGTGTCAGAAGCAGTGCCTGGAATCGAGGGTCAAATCTCCTGACGCTTTCCCAGTGGCTACAGTCGTTGCTCCCGTAAAGGATAGCGAGTGCCGGTGCATCCGAAAGCCCATGCACCCGCATCTTCCTGATGGCGCGCGGCTCTGCTTTCCGAAGACTCTTGCTATCGGCAGTTAACGCTATGGGGCGCGTCAGCAATTTGCAGGGATAAGCAGTCTCCGACGTTTCATTGCCGGGCATCTGATATTTATAGGGGAGTGATATCGGAAGATAACCCTCATCGGCTTCTCTCCAGTCGGCAATCCAATCCATTGGGTCAGTGTCGGGAGCAACCCCATTGCCAAGAGCTAAAAGTGACTCGCGGGGAAATGGGGGCACATAGCCGTAGAGCGGGGCATAGCATGAATAATCAGGCAGAGATGCCATTTTCGACGATATGCGATAACCGGTCTGCGTATTCCCTACCATCTCATAATATTTCTCCGGGGCTGCCACGGAGGCTTTTATAGCGGATGTGGATAGGAATGCAAATCGTATGCCGACAGCATTCCCTCCGACCGCAGACCGAACACTTCCGAGGCTCCCCCGAATCTCCTTAGGGTCGGGGATAAAGAGCGGGTAACTGATAAAGGTGCGCAGGGAGTGATTGGAGGGGAAATCTGCGCCGGGAGTTATGGCGAGACGATGTGGACGCACTGGAAAACGGATAGCGAGAGTTAGGGCATCGTCGGTGGCGCTATAGGCGGTAATCTCCGGGTGTGGTGGATAATCGGTAGGGAGAGCTATAGCTTGAGGGGAGGGGTAGGAGAGAGCTCCTTCCGGAGTCATTCTCATTGTGAAGAAGCGGAAGGGGAGGATAAAGAGACCTTGTCGGCGAAGATCGGTAGAAATGTCGAGAAGTGACTCGGCAGCTTTCTGCAGGATTGCCTTAGTGAGGCGATCAGACGTAGCAGGATCGACGCGAGAGATCTCGCCGTTAAGAAGCAGATTCGCCTTCTCCTTATCTCCTGGCTCAAGAGCGATGCGGATATTCGCCGTAGGGAACGTAGACGCAGCAACCAAATCAGCGGCAACCTGCCCGACAGACGGCATCACTTCTTCTGCAAAGACCCCATTGCCATCGCCATATCCTCCACTATTACTATCTAAAACCTGTATCAACATTTTATTAACGATAAACGATAAACGATAAACTATCAACTATCAACGATCAACGATCAACATTCCCCCGCGCCCCCAGCACCTCTGCCCCTCTGCGTGATATTTTCCTTCATAGTTCATAGTTTTATCACGCAAAGGCGCAAAGGGCTCGCTGAGGTAATTTTCAATGTTGGTCATAGCAATGCCGATTAAGGCAGCAAAGCACGCGAAGGCTCGCTCGCTACGCTCCGCATTGCAGATTTCCCAAAGCTTTTGTAATGCAGAGCTTTCGTATTATTTGCCGAGTCTGCCTCATTCACGCAATGCGAAGCGCAGCGAGCGAGCCTCCGCGCCCTTTGCTCCCTACCATAGCAAGGCCCCATGCCTCCTCAGCTAGCCCTTTGCGCCTTTGCGTGAGATTTCTTCCCAGAAGCGTAGCCCCGCCATCCGCATTGCCCCCCATCTCCAAAAATCCAATCCTTCATAGTTCATAATTTATCCTTCATAGTTCATAATTCATAGTTAATAGTTTGAGTAAATGATTTGCCGTGCTGTAGGAGTTGCCAGAAAGAACTCCGGTGCTCCCGAAT
>CAZGGB010000093.1:0-12221 GCA_964525115.1 uncultured Sangeribacter sp.
ATTTTATTTGGTCTTCATAATTGATGGAGTTATCTTGCCAAAGTATCCAGCTCCAGGTTCCTTTGCCCGGTTTAACCTCAAAGTCCGACTCATAGAGTGGTTCCACAAGATTCCAGGGGATTGTAGTCTCTACAATCGGTTTGAGAGTCTTCCCTATTGTGATGGTGCGCCATGGGGTCTTGCCGGGTAAGCTGATGGCTGGTGCCGCGTTGCCATTGCCGTTGTTTTCCTCAGGCATAGGATATTCGATGGCGAAGACTCCATCTTTATAGTCACCGAGACGGCTGCCGCAGAAGTAGCCGTTTACTCCTGTCTCTGTCAGAAGTGCCCAACCATTGTCGCCTACATGGAACAGTGCCGGGAACGTAAAACCATGTCCGAATTCAGATGGCTCGGAAAGGGGGGCATCTGCCTTGTAGTTCTCCTCATATGAGGGCTTCGTGCGCTTCCAGCCTACCATGGCATTGCTCTGAGGAGTAAGGAATGTTGTGGTAAAGTCTGGGAATCGGAAACCTGAAGCCTCTTTCTCTATTATCATGCTGCGGGTTTCTCCCTCCACGGGTATCACATAGCGGAAAGCAAGGTCATTGTTGCCCACTTGCCACTCTATCGACATTTTAAGCTTCTTCCCTGCCGAATATTCTTCTGTAAGAGTATTGGCAGTCCAGTCAATATGGCTTTTCTTTATCTTGGCTTGATCGAAAGATTTCTCCACCTTTCCTGTCTTCTCTCCTATGAGCGTCAGTCCCTTTGAAAAGTTCCCGATATTGGATACAAAACCGAGAGGAGAATCAAGAAGTATCGGTTGCCCATCATAGCTGACAGAATAAAGCGGCTCTCCTTCAGCCGAAAGTGATGTTGTCAGCACCAACCGTCCATCCGGACTGCTGACGGTAGCTGCCGAAGCCGCCATCACGCCCCATCCCAAAATGCTCAAAACATATGTTCTAAGTTTCATGATATAATAATTATTAGGTTGTTGAATAATAACACATTTTATCCAAAAATGTCTGAATGAGATCCAGTATCAATTAGAAGAAGAATAAGTTCAAAATCATTCTGTTCCCAAACTAAGAGCCAGTCTGGTTCAATATGGCATTCCCATCTACCGATATTTTTCCCTACAAGTTTATGAGGTCTATATTTTTCAGAAACTGTCCCTGAATTTTCTAATTCTATAAGGACATCCTTCAATAAATTCATGTTCAGTCCTCGCTTCTGACATTTTTTGACCGATTTCTTGAATTTATTGGTTCGCTCTATAATAAACTTCATATACCCAGATCTTTAAAAAGCTCATCCATAGACTCGAAACGTTTTACCCTTCCAGCTTTTACATCCTCCAAAGCCTCTTCTAAGCCACTTTTTTTCTTTCTGGCAGGCTTGGCAATAGAAACCCCTTCGAGAGCATTGAGTATTTTTTTTAAATGTGGAAGTATGGATTTATCCTCAATGTTAATAGTTAACTGTGTCATATATCATAGAGTTTTAGGGAGTGTGTACTCCATAGCACACATATCCATATGTTTTTATGCAAAGTTAATAAAAAAAAACGAGACTTGATTTGGGTAGTAGGAATTTTTTTAATAACTTTGTGATTAACAAAAATAAATCTGACATGGAATACAAAAGAATACTGCTGAAGCTCTCCGGCGAATCTCTAATGGGAGCACAAGGATATGGCATAGACCGCGATCGTCTGGATGCTTACGCCCGACAAATCAAAGAAATAGCCCAAGCCGGTGTTGAAATCGGAATCGTCATAGGTGGCGGAAACATATTCCGTGGACTCTCAGGAGCTTCAAAAGGTTTTGATCGTGTGAAAGGCGACCAGATGGGTATGCTCGCCACTGTCATAAACTCTCTCGCTCTCTCTTCTGCTCTCGAGTCTGTCGGACAACCCGCACAGGTGTTCACTGCCATCAACATGTTTCCAATCGGCAAACCATACAGCAAGTGGGACGCTATCGACGCTATGAAGCATGGTAAGGTGGCAATCATGAGCTGTGGCACTGGTCAACCATTCTTTACTACCGACACCGGCTCTGCACTGCGTGCCATCGAAATAGAGGCTGACGTAATGCTCAAGGGTACGCGTGTCGACGGAGTCTACACTGCCGACCCTGAAAAGGATCCCAAAGCCACAAAATTCGACAAAATCACCTACGACGCTGTGATCTCAATGGGACTGAAAGTGATGGATCTCACAGCAACTGCCCTTTGCAAAGAAAACAATATGCCTATCTATGTCTTCAACATGGACAAAGAAGGCAACCTCCTCAAAATGATGCAAGGCCAAAACGTAGGAACCCTCGTCTATTAATTAATTCAGACCAATTAGACTAATATGACCAATTAGACCAATAAATAGAAAAAACTCAAAAATTAATATATCATGGAAGTAAAAGAATATCTTGACAATGCCCAGGAGTCGATGGAACTCGCTGCCGACTATCTGGACGAGACCCTCGCCCGAATCCGCGCAGGAAAGGCATCGGCAAAACTCCTCGACGGTATCCGTGTTGACTACTACGGCAGCCTTGCTCCGATTTCAAACGTGGCTAACGTTTCTGTCCCCGATGCGCGTACTATCGCAATCACTCCCTGGGAAAAATCAATGTTCAAAGTGATTGAGAAGGCTATCATCAACTCTGAGCTCGGTATAACTCCCGAAAACAATGGTGAAGTTATCCGCCTCTCCATCCCTCCTCTTACCGAAGATCGCCGTAAGCAACTCGTAAAGCAGTGCAAGGCTGAAGCTGAGAACGCTAAAGTATCAGTCCGCAATGCTCGTCGCGAAGCTATCGATGGCCTCAAGAAAGAAATCAAGCAAGGTCTAAGCGAAGACGTCGAAAAGGATGCGGAAGCCAATGTGCAGAAACTCCACGACAAATACCTCAAGAAAATCGACGAGATCTTTGCCGCTAAGGAAAAGGAGATTCTCACCGTCTAATCTCATTAATGCATAATGCTCAATGCATTATGCATAATCAGCTACGCAAGAATAATAAAGAGCTAAACGATAACTCAGGTCGGAGACCTGATGATTATGCTAAAACCCCAGGCTTTAGCCTGGGGTTACTCAAACAATAGCTCAGTAGCCTCGGAGAGGCGCTTTATGGTATTGTCAAACGAACAATATAATCTTACTATCATGAAAAAAACATTGATAGCCGGAGCTATCGCCCTAATGGTAGCCCCCATCTACGCTCAGACATTCAAGGAATGGCTCGACCCCGAGATAAATGCAGTAAATCGTGCCCCTATGCGATCCGAGGCTTTCGCCTTTAAGAAAGGTGAGAAGGGCTCTTTCAAGGAAGACAGAAAAATCTCGTCAAACTATCTTTCCCTAAATGGCGACTGGAAGTTCAATTGGGTCAACGACGCATCTTCTCGTCCCACTGATTTCTGGAAAAAAGACTTCAACGACAAAGGTTGGGACACTATTAAAGTCCCGGGTTGCTGGGAACTGAACGGCTTCGGCGATCCTCTCTATACAAATATGCCCTATGCATGGGATCGTTTCTTCAAGAATGATCCCCCAAACGTGCCGGAGCAAGAAAACCATGTCGGCACCTACCGCCGCGAGATTCTTGTGCCCGCCGATTGGAAAGGGAAGGAAATTTTCGCCCACTTTGGTTCCGTGACCTCAAACATTTATCTGTGGGTCAACGGTAAGTATGTAGGTTACAGCGAAGACAGTAAACTCGAGGCTGAATTCAATCTTACTCCTTATCTCATCCCCGGCAAGGAAAATCTGATCTGTTTCCAGGTCTTCCGTTGGTGCGATGGCTCTTATCTTGAAGATCAGGACTTTTGGCGTCTTTCAGGTGTTGGCCGAGATTGCTATCTTTTCGCCCGCGACAAGAACCGCATCGCCGACATTCGTGTCACTCCCGACCTGACAAACAATTACACCGATGGAGTGCTCGACATCGACCTTACTCTCACTGCCAATAAGCCTGTGACTCTTACTCTCACCGATGCGGAGGGCAACACTGTAGCTACTGGCTCTGCTTCAAAGTCTGGCAAGACTTCGATGACGGTCTCCAACCCCAATAAGTGGACTGCCGAAACTCCCTATCTCTATACATTGACCGCAACTATGGACGGCAACGACGAGGTTGTCCCCGTCAACGTAGGCTTCCGCAAGATTGAGCTCCAAGGAAACCAGATTCTCGTCAATGGCAAGCCTGTCCTCTTTAAGGGTGCTGACCGCCACGAGCTTGACCCCGATGGTGGCTACGTTGTCAGTCCTGAGCGTATGCTCGAGGATGTGCAGCTTATGAAGAAGCTCAACATGAACGCCGTGCGCACTTGCCACTATCCCGACGATGAACTCTGGTATGAACTCTGCGACCGTTATGGCCTCTATGTGGTGGCTGAGGCAAACGTGGAGAGCCACGGTATGGGCTACCGCGAACATACTCTCGCCAAGAATCCCGCATACCACAAGGCTCATCAGGAACGCAACCAGCGTAATGTAATCCGCAATTTCAATCATCCTTCCGTTATATTCTGGAGCCTTGGCAATGAAGCCGGTTATGGCCCCAACTTCGAGGACGCCTACGATTGGGTGAAAGCTTTCGACCCATCACGCGCCGTACAGTATGAGCAGGCTCATCAAAATGGAAAGACTGATATCTTCTGCCCTATGTACTACGGCTACGAAGGTATGGAGGCGTGGGGAAAAGATCCAAATTCTTCCAAACCCCTCATCCAGTGCGAATACGCTCACGCTATGGGCAACTCTATGGGTGGATTCAAGGAATACTGGGATATAATCCGTAAATATCCTAACCTTCAGGGTGGTTTCATTTGGGATTTCGTCGACCAAGGTATCCGTGTGAAAGATGAAAACGGTGTGGAATACTTCGCCTATGGTGGCGACTTCAACGATTATGATGCAAGCGACAACAACTTCTGCATCAATGGTGTCGTAAGCCCTGATCGCAGGCCTAATCCTCATGCCGATGAGGTGCGCTATTTCTACCAGAATGTCTGGACAACACCCGCCGACATTAAGAGTGGCAAGGTCAACGTATACAACGAAAACTTCTTCCGCGACCTTTCCGACCTCAATCTCGACTGGACTCTTCTCCACGATGGCAAGCCCGTTCGTAAAGGTTCTATCTCCGACCTTAACGTTGCTCCCGGCGAGACAGCTCAGCTGACGATCCCATATGGCGAAATCTCTGACAAGGGTGAATGGCTCCTCAACGTTAACTATACCCTAAAGGAAACCGACGGTCTCCTCCCGGCTGGTTATGCGGTTGCCCGCGATCAGCTTGAAGTGTCGATGGGCGACCGTGGTCCGGTGGTGATTGCAGAGCCACAGAGCCCCAATGCTACGTTTGCAGCTCCTAAAGTCAAAGACAATCATGTCAATTTCTTGAAGATACAAGGTCAGAACTTCCTGATTGAGTTCAATAAGCATAATGGTTTCATGACCAAGTATGAAGTCGATGGCATGTCACTCCTTGCTGAGGGTGGACAATTAACTCCCAACTTCTGGCGAGCACCGACCGACAACGACTTCGGTGCAGGTCTGCAACGCAGATATGAGGCTTGGCGTAAGCCTGAGATGAAGCTCATCGAGTTGAAGACCCTTGATGTTGAAGGCACCGATGGTTGGATATGTGTAGTGGCTCGTTATGAAATGCCATCGGTGAAGGGGCTGTTGCTAATGTATTATACTATCACTTCCGATGGCACGGTAATGGTAAATGAGAAATTTACTCCAGCTCAGCAGGGTGCTGAGGTCAGCAATCTCTTCCGCTTCGGAATACAGATGCAAATGCCGGAATCCTTTGATGCAATCGAATATTATGGCCGTGGTCCTATTGAGAATTACTCCGATCGCAACCACTCCACATTCCTCGGTGTCTACAATCAGAAGGTAGCCGACCAATTCTATCCCTACATCCGTCCGCAAGAGACTGGCACCAAGACTGACGTTCGCTACTGGAAGCAGCTCAATGCCGCCGGCAATGGTTTGGAATTCGTAGCTCAGGATCCATTCTCCATCTCTGCACTCAACTATAGCATCGACAGTCTCGACGACTATCCGAATAAAGACCGCACGCCACACAGCCACGGTCCCCTCGTGAAGAAGTCAGACTTCACCAATATCTGTATTGATAAGGCTCAGATGGGACTCGGCTGCGTCAACAGTTGGGGAGCCCTTCCAATTAAAGACTACATGCTCCCCTACGGCGAATACGACTTCTCATTCACAATGAAACCCGTCTTCCACCAAATCCAACCCAAATACTAACCCCGTCCGACCACATAAAAAATCCGATTCCCCTCAATGGAGAATCGGATTTTTAATCGTTAATCTTTTATCGTTAATGCTCACTGAGCCTTAGTAAAGCTTACCTTACGGTCAGGATTGTCAAGCTCAAAGCTCAATACACTGCCATCCTGAGTGACTTCTACATCCTCTATCTTCTGATACTGGGCCAGGCTGCTAAGGAAGCTTGATGTCACTGCGCCGAGTCCGTCAGGAGCATCTACGCCAGCTACGTCAAGTGTATTCTGGTCAAAAGAAAGATAATAGTCATCATCTCCCTTGTCTTCACGTGTCCACTTGCCCTCTACTGAAGCCTTTACTGTATAGTTGATTGCATTGCCAACTGAGTCGGGTGCTGTAACTGTATAGTCTGTAGTCATCTTCACCGGACCATTGCTCTTCTCTGCTCCTTCGCTAAATTCAAAAGTGGTAATAGCGGTAGCTGTAGTTGTCCCCTCAATTGCCGGAACCACTACTTCTGGAGTTGAAGAGGTCCATGTACCGATCATTTTGTTGTTTTCCTCAGAGCAGGAAGAGAGTGCGGCTGCACCGAATAGAAGCGCTGCGCCTACTGCGAGCTGATTGATTGTCTTCATAGTTTTTCTATTTATAATTTATACATCATTACCATTACAACAATCAATCGTTTTAAAGGTTTAATCGTTTAAAACTTTAATGGCTCCTCTCGGGCTCTTAAATTGCGCAGCAGGTTTGTCTTCGGGTGTTCCGCAAATCAAAATTGATCATTAATCACTGATAATTGATCATTTGCTCTTATCCCGCCAAAGATAAAGCCGGTCCGAAGCCCGTATCTTAGCCGGAACCGGTAGCGAAAACCGATCCCCTTTCTTCACCTCGGCCACCGGCTCGGTGGTAAGTCGTAGCTCCTCCACCTTGAAAATCAATGCCCCTGTAGTAGGTCCGGTCACTACAACTTCATCCCCCGGTTTCAGCACTCCACTCTCCATCTGGAATTCTCCCACTCCAAGACGATCGAAGTATCTTATTCCCTTTGCCACGTATTCCTTCACCCTCGTGCTGCTGCTTCCATATTTTCCGCTCCATTCCCCAAGTCGCTGCCCCAAATAATAGCCGTCCCAATATCCTCTGTTGAATATTTTTGCAAGCCTTTGCTCCCAGCCTTGAAGCTTCTCATCGCTGAATTCCCCTGCGCAAATCGACTCCAATGCTTCGGAATAGCATTCCACTACCTCCTTCACATATTCCGGACCCCTCGCGCGTCCCTCAATCTTGAACACACGCACTCCCGCATCCACCATCTTGTTGAGGAAATGAATGGTCTTGAGATCTTTCGGACTCATTATATATTGGTTGTCTACCTCAAGCTGGTCTCCTGTCTCTTTATCAGTAACCGTATACGACCTTCTGCATATCTGTGTGCAGGCTCCGCGGTTGGCTGCCGAGTTCATCTCATGCAGCGAAAGGTAACACTTCCCGCTGATGGCCATGCATAGAGCCCCGTGGCAGAACATCTCCAGCCTGATCGGCTTCCCGTTTGGCCCCTTAAGATTCTCCTTTTCGATACCCTCATGAATAGCCTTCACCTGATCGAGGTTAAGCTCCCTGGCAAGCACCATCACGTCGGCAAACTGCGCATAAAATCGCACAGCCACGATGTTGGTCACATTCACTTGCGTCGAGATATGCACTTCCTGTCCTATCTCTCGGGCATATAAGATTGCTGCCATGTCTGAGGCGATGATAGCTGAGATATGCGCAGCATGTGCGCGGTCTATAATTTTGTGAAGGAGATCCATGTCATTGTCATAGATCACCGTGTTGACCGTCAGATACGTCTTGACGCCCTTTTCTGTGCACCGCCTTACGATCTCGTCCATATCATCCGCCGTGAAATTTGCACTTGATCGCGAGCGCATATTGAGCCCCTCGATGCCAAAATAGACTGCATCTGCCCCGGCTTGCAAGGCTGCCGCAAGCGACTCCCAGCTCCCCACAGGAGCCATTATCTCAAAATCCTTTCTCTCCATAAATTTAAAGTAGTTAGCACGCTCCGCGTGCGTCCCTCCAATTCAAACTTAGTAATAAAGCATGCTCCGCATGCGTCCCTACGCATCTTTCCCCTAATATATAATTCAAAATTATTTGCAGGCCAAATAAATTGTGATCACCCCCAGCGTAAGCGATTTATAAGTTGCATCCTTAAACCCAGCCTTCTCCATCAAGGCAGTCATATCCTCCCGTTGGGGGCAAGCCGCTATAGATTCCGGCAAATATGAATATGCCCGCGTGTCATGCGACACCATTCTCCCCACTACAGGAATCACATCACGCGAATACACCCGATAAAATCCCTTTATTATTCCATTAGAAGGCTCCGAAAGCTCAATCACGCAGATCACTCCACCCGGCTTCATCACACGCCGCATTTCCCTATATCCATCTTCCAATCGCTCAAAATTTCGCACCCCGTATGCCACTGTCACCAAATCAAATGTCTCATCCGGAAACGGCATTTTAAGGCTATCCCCCTCAAGAAATGTGATATGATGCTGATCTTCAATATCCATTTCAGCCAGCTTTTCTTTCGCTATCTTAAGCATTCCGGCCGAAAGATCAAGTCCGGTTATGTGGGCTTTGGGAAATAGTTCATGCAGACGAAACGAAACATCTCCCGTGCCGCAGGCCACGTCAAGCACCATCTTCGGTTCCCCTTTCGGCAGCATTGCTGTAGCCATCTTCAGTGCCCGATTGCGCCATTTCACATGCAGTCCTCCCGTCATCATGGTGTTCATAAAATCGTAGGCAGGAGCGATCGCATCAAACATTTCTCCTACCTGCTTCCCCTTAGCCTCATCCTCATTATAAGGCTTCACATCTTCCGCACTCTCTTTCATCTTTCCAAAATATCAATTCCTAAATCCCTCCTCCAAGTCCGACAAGTCTGACCTGTCCGACTTGTCTCAATCCCCCGCGAAGCCAATTATGCATTATGAATTATGCATTATGCATTATCACTCAATCTCCTTAGTATAGCTTCTCCTACGCTTATGCTGTCTATTTGTAAATGAATCCCACTGATTCTGCACCTTCGCATTGCTCTCAAGCTCCGGATTCGACTCCACATACTTATAGCCATGATCTATGAATGCAGGGATAAGATCCTGGAAAAGCAGCGCATTCACTCCCTTCCCCTGATATTCCGGCTTCACTGCTATCAGCAGCAGGTCGACCCTATCATTCTTTCCCTTCAATCCCTTCAGAAGGTGCCACCATCCGAGTGGCAGCATCTTTCCTTTCGATTTCTGAAGGGCCTTGCTCATTGAGGGCATGCATATACCCACGCCCACGAGTTTCTCGTCAGAATCTACGATGCAGCTCACAAGGCTAAGATCGAGCAGACCCAAATACACATCTATGTAATGCTCTATCTGCCTGTCGGTAAGAGGGGAGTACTGGTAGAGTTTCTCATACGCCTCATTGATCAGCTCAAAGAGTGCTCTTCCATACTTTTCCTTTATCTCCTTCTTGCTGGTGAATTTCACCACCTTAAGCCCGAATTTCTTCTTGACTATCTCCGAAATCCTGTTATGTTTCTCTGGCACACCTTCAGGCACTTCCATCAGAAACTCCACCCAATCCGTATCTTTGTCATATCCAAGCGCATGCATATGCTCCGGATAGTAGGAATAGTTGTAGATTGTCGCCATGGTGCTGAGCTGGTCGTAGCCTTCCACGAGCATTCCCTCATAGTCAAGGTCGGTAAAGCCAAGTGGCCCCACGATGCGCTTTAAGCCTCGCTCTTTGCCCCACTCCTCTATCTTCTCAAGAAGTCCGCGGCTAACCTCTATCTCATCAGTGAAATCGATAAACCCGAAGCGGATATCCTTCGCGCCATGTTTCTCATTGAGCGTATTATTGATAATGCCGGCTATTCTCCCTACTGGTTTGCCGTTCTTGTAGGCCATGAAGCAGCGCACGTCGCAGAAGTCGTAAGCCGGGTTTTTCTTCGGGTTGAGTGTATCCACATCGTCACTCACCAACGGCGGCACGAAATATGGATTATCCTCATACATATCAATCTGAAACTGAACAAACTTCTTCAGCTCCGACGGTATCATCTCGATTTCCTTTATCTCAATCATCTCAGTTGATCGTTAATCGTTTATCCTTGATCGTTGATCGTTAAATTGTTATCGCAATCAGCACTCCAAGCATTATAATGATAAATCCCAATAGCACCCATAGCGTCGAGTTATTGCTCCTGTCAATAAGAGCAAGCTTCAGATCATGCACATTATTGATAGGGCCCTCCGGGTCCTCTGCTTTCTTTGCCACCCGTCGAAGCTTCGGCAACTGCTCCGGCAGATTGTCGAGCACCCCGTTGATAAGCCGCCCATAATCGATGATGTCTTGCTTGGTATCCTGAGGCTCAAGCCTGTCTCTATGGTCATATCCCACATTGATCAACTTCAGGTTCTCATTATACTCCGTGAAGATAATATTTTCAGGCTTGATCGGGGGATGCTTGATATGGTTTTCCTGCATATACTCCATCGCATCCGGAAGCTGGGTGGTCAGTCTCTGAATAATCTTCGGGGTCAGACGCTTCTCATCTATAAGCCTACGCAGAGAATAGCCATACACGTCGTCTGTGACTATTGCCCTTCCGATTCCTGGAATCTCCTCAAAGTCATTCACCACCACTAAGTTCGGATGAATCAAATTGTAGCGGATGTCGAATTCTTTCTCGATGATGGCCTGATACTTCGGATCGTCGCGATACTGCTCCTTCAGGGCCTTCAGCATTATCCACTTGCCGTATTTCTTCACGGTATACACATCGTAGATATCCTCCTCCCATTCCGGTAGGAGCGTCAGCTCCGACCAGCGACCCGTAGGGTCGTTGATCGGTATCAGCTTCTCTTCCTTACTTATATATCCAGCCATCTCATTCGTTTAATTCATAATTCTTAATGCATAATCCACAATCCTCACCGAGTCAAATCATAGTAGTTAGCACGCTCCGCGTGCGTCCTCCCGCGTCCAAAGGTAACCCTTTGCGCCTTTGCGTGAGATTTAAAGCCAGCGCGAAGCCAATTATGAATTATGCATTATGAATTATGCATTCTCAATTCTCAATTAATTAAGTCAAATCCAGTATACTTCCTCAAGCACTCCGGCACTACAATCCCCTCCGGAGTCTGGTTATTCTCCAGAAGCGCAGCCACGATTCTCGGCAGCGCCAGAGCGCTTCCGTTCAGAGTGTGGCAAAGGTGTATCTTCTTGTCAGCCCCACGATAGCGACACTTCAGTCGGTTTGCCTGATATGTCTCGAAATTAGATACCGAGCTCACCTCAAGCCATCTCTTCTGTGCGGCACTGAACACCTCAAAGTCAAATGTGATTGCCGATGTGAAGCTCATGTCCCCGCCGCAAAGGCGAAGTATATGCCATGGCAGACCAAGCTTCTCAAGAAGTCCCTGCACATGATCTTTCATCTCCTCAAGAGCTGCATAGCTGTCTTCCGGCTTCTCGATGCGCACGATCTCCACCTTGTCAAACTGGTGCAGACGGTTCAATCCGCGCACGTCCTTGCCGTAGCTGCCAGCCTCGCGGCGCCAACACGGAGAGTATGCACAGTTCTTCTTCGGAAGCTCTGCCTCCGGGATGATGACATCGCGGTAGATGTTCGTTACGGGCACTTCTGCTGTAGGGATAAGGTAAAGATTGTCGAGCTGCACATGATACATCTGTCCCTCCTTGTCAGGAAGCTGACCTGTGCCGTAGCCCGATGCTTCATTCACTACAAACGGTGGCTCCACCTCTATATATCCTGCCTTCCAAGCCTCGTCGAGGAAGAACTGCTGTAGCGCACGCTGTAGGCGAGCTCCCTTGCCGATATAGAACGGGAAGCCGGCTCCAGTCACCTTCACGCCAAGCTCAA
>CAZGGB010000094.1:0-12120 GCA_964525115.1 uncultured Sangeribacter sp.
TCACGCTCGGCAGGAATGCCGAAAACGAATGGCCCTTCACCGGCTATATCCACTCTTTGAAGCTTTCGGATGAATACATCCCATTCAAATAAGAATTCAGCTCGGAGAGCTGATATTGTGTAAAACCCCAGGCTTCAGCCTGGGGAGTAATACAAAAGCTCAGTAGCCTCGGAGAGGCGATTTGTGCTTTATTTTAGAATTATAACTCTAACAGCTTAAAAAACTCATGAAAAAACTTATCTCAGCCGCGCTGCTTGCTTCGCTCGTCATGCCTATGACGGCAAAGACACCGAAGTCGCACCACGGCTATCCAATTGATCCGGTGCCCTTCACAGCTGTGAAAGTGACCGATGACTTCTGGGGGCAACGCCTCAAGGCGAGCCGTGAGGTTACAATCCCTCTTGCGTTTAGCAAATGTGAGGAAACAGGACGTTATGAAAACTTTGTAAAGGCAGCCCATCCTTCCGATACAATCACTGTAGGAGGCTTGTCTTTCGACGATACCGATGTCTATAAGACCATCGAGGGCGCAAGCTATCTGCTTCAGACATATCCTGACAAGCGTCTTGAAAATTATATCGACAGTGTTCTCGTGATAGTGGCTGCCGCTCAGGAACCTGATGGATATCTTTATACTTCCAGAACTATGAACCCCAAGCATCCGCATGAATGGGCTGGCTCGCAGCGCTGGGAGGCTGTGGAAGATCTTTCCCATGAATTCTACAACCTCGGACATATGGTGGAAGGTGCGATTGCTCACTATCAGGCAACCGGCAAGACTAACTTCCTTGACATCGCAAAGAAGTATGCCGACTGTATATGTCGGGAGATTGGTGACGGTCCGGGTCAAGTGGCTCGTGTACCGGGTCATCAGATTGCTGAGATGGCTCTTGCTAAACTTTATCTTGTGACCGGCGACAAGAAATATCTTGATCAGGCTAAGTACTTCCTCGACAAGCGTGGATATACTTCCCGCACAGATGAGTATTCTCAGGCACACAAGCCGGTTATCGAACAGGATGAGGCAGTAGGTCACGCAGTGCGTGCAGCCTATATGTATGCTGGAATGGCGGATGTGGCAGCCCTTACAGGAGATACGGCTTATATCAATGCTATCGACCGCATTTGGGATAATATTGTGGGCAAAAAGTATTACATTACCGGTGGCATTGGAGCTACAAGCAACGGTGAGGCTTTTGGCGCTAACTATGAGCTTCCCAATATGTCGGCATATTGCGAGACTTGTGCAGCAATCGGTAATGTTTATGTCAATCATCGTCTATTCCTTTTACACGGCGATTCAAAATACTATGATGTGCTCGAACGCACGCTCTATAATGGCTTGATTTCAGGTGTGGCTCTTGATGGCGGTGCATTCTTCTATCCGAATCCTCTTGAGTCGATGGGTCAGCATCAGCGTCAGCCTTGGTTCGGTTGCGCTTGTTGTCCTTCTAACATTGCTCGTTTCATACCATCTTTGCCTGGCTATGTGTATGCTGTGAAGGGTGATAACGTGTACGTGAATCTCTTCATGTCTAATACAGCTGACCTTGATGTCAATGGAAAGAAGGTTGAGCTCAGCCAGCAGACAAGCTATCCCTGGAAAGGCGACGTGACTGTGACTGTCGACCAGAATAAGGCTGGACTGTTCGATCTTAAGATCCGTATTCCGGGTTGGGTGAAAAACAAACCGGTTCCAAGCGATCTTTATACCTATTCTGATGGCAAACGTCTTGGTTACTCCGTTATGGTCAATGGCAAGCCGGCTGACGGCACTTTGACTTCAGATGGATACTACACTATCTCTCGCAAGTGGAAGAAGGGTGATAAGGTAGAGTTGCATCTCGATATGGAGCCACGTACTGTCAAGGCTCATGCCAAGGTGGAAGCTGATAAGGGTCGCATAGCTGTTGAGCGTGGTCCGATTGTCTATTGTGCTGAATGGCCTGATAATGACTTTGACGTATTGAGTATTTTTGTAAATCAGAAGCCTCAGTTCACTCTGACTGAAAAGCCGGAGTTGCTTGAAGGAATTGTGGAACTCACTACTGATGGTCAGACATTGGCGTATGATGATAAAGGTCGCTTGACTGTGAAGGATGTAAAACTCAATATGATTCCATATTATGTATGGTGTCATCGTGGCAGTGGCAATATGGCTGTTTGGTTGCCTCAGGAGTTGAGCGCATCGCGTCCTGTAATGCCTCCTACAATCGCATCGCAAAGCAAGATCTCTACATCTACTCCTATGGGATCACTTTCTTCGCTCAACGACCGCCTCGTGCCTAAGGATGAGAACGACCGTTCTGTGCCTTACACTCATTGGTGGCCGAAACAGGCTTCTACCGAGTGGATAGCATATGAGCTTCCTGAAGCTAAACAGGTGCAAAGTGCTACTGTATATTGGTTTGACGATGGTCCGTGGGGTGGATGCCGTGTGCCAAAATCCTGGAACATCTATTATCAGGATGCAGCAGGACAGTGGCAACCTGTGACAGGTGCAGACAATTTCGGCACCCAGAAAGGAGCAGCCAACACTGTAAACTTCGATCCAGTTACGACCAAAGCCCTGAAGCTCGAAGTAGTCCTCCCCGACGACAACTCCGCTGGCATCTTCGAATGGCAACTTGACTAAAATTCAATGATAAATGATTAATTATCAATGATCAATTATTAAGTGATAGAATATTCAATAATTATCGACATTATTGGAAACAAATAATGTCGGAGACCTTATGTTTATGCCTAAACCCCAGACTTAAGTCTGGGGTTTTCTTTACAAAGACTCAGTAGCCTCGGAGGGGCGCTTTCTGAAATCCAATTAAAGAAGAATAGAACCATAATAAAATCGAATAATTTCCAAAAGTGAGTAAAAATATGCACTTTTGGAAATCATTCGATATAGATTTGTCTGATTGGGTTGTGAAGTTAGAGTGATTATTATATATTGTCAATCTTATAGAATAATTTTGATTTTTGTTACTTTGGGAGAACAAATTTATAAATTGTTACTTACAAAGAACAATTTTGCAAATTGTTACTTGGAGAGAACAATTTTTTTGTTATCTTTGTGGTATATTATTTAAATAATGTAGATTATGGAATTGCTGGAAAAGATATATAAGAGGCTTCTTGCACATACGGAGGCTTCGCACAAATTCGGAATATTCCCGATAGTTTCGTGGTAGCCGACGACATCGAATACGGCTTTGGCAATAAAATCCCCCTCTGGCTCTTCGGCTTCCTTTATTGACAAATTCTCCACTCAATGGAGATTTTTTAAGATTTGGAACACCTAATGACCCAGCTACGCATTCCTTTTTCTTTTGTAAAAGATATGTCGAATGGGTATGATTAGGTGAAATCAGCCCCGTAGCGTTCGCGGATGTCGTTGACGATGTTGCGGATGCGCTGTTCCGCTTCGATGGGGCAGATTAGGAGGGCGTTTTCTGTATCTGCCACGATGTAGTCTTTGAGGCCTGCTACTACCACTACCTTTTCCCCTTCAGCTGCCACTATGCAGTCTTTACAGTCGTAGAGTATAGAACGGCAGTTTTGCGTGACATTCCCATCCTTGTTTTTGGGTGAAATGTTGTGGAGGGCATTCCAGGTGCTGAGATCGCTCCAACCTAAGTCAGTTTCCAATACAAATGCATTGTTGGCGCGGTCCATAATTGCATATTCCACAGGCAACGAAGCTGTCTTAGGGTAAATATCAGCAATAAACTCACTCTCCGCTTCACCTTGATAGTTGAAAGCCTCTACATCAAACCGTGAAGCCATATCAGGAACATCGCGGTTGAATGCATCAATCACTGTTTTTGCTTTTCCCAAATAAATACCGGCATCCCAGAGAAATTCTCCCGACATTACGAATATCTCTGCCATCTCTCGCCCCGGTTTCTCTGCAATAGTCTTTATGTGTGAGACGGTTTCGTTGACGCCAAACGGATCTCCTTTCTGTATATAGGAATAAGAAGTGTTGGGCGACTTTGCTGGAACACCGAGTGCCAAAAGACGCTCACTGTTTTCGACAAACTCAAATCCTTTACGAAGAGCCTCTTGAAACGCAGTTTCTTTAAGTATGACATGATCAGCAGGCAGCGTGACAAATGAAGCCTCCGGACTGCGAGCCGCTATGTGGTAGGCTGCCCAAAGCACGGCAGGGGCAGTGTCGCGACGGGCTGGCTCAAGAAGTATATGCTCAGAAGATACTCCAGGGAGTTGCTCACGGACCGTGTCCGCATATTGCTCATTGGTGATCAGGATCATATTCTCCTCCGGCACAAGCCTGCGAACACGATCTACAGTCATTTGCAGCAAGGTCTGTCCTGTACCGAAAAAGTCGATAAACTGCTTTGGCCTTGCCTCTCTGCTGAAGGGCCAGAATCGGGTTCCGGCCCCTCCACACATTATGACACAATACCTATCCACCTCTATTCACTATTAACTGTTCACTAAACTGTCTCTTCGCGGAACTGATGCTTCACGCCTTCCACTACATTGATGATCTGGTCGCCCATCTTTTCAGCTTCTCCAATGAGGTCCATAAAGAAGATACCGTCTTGGAAATCATACTGGTGGTCGTTGATGTTGGCAATGTTGGTGTCGCGGAGCTGGTTGCGGTAGTTGTTGATTTCACGCTCTATGTTGTAAGCCTTGATAATCTTTGACTCATCGGGGCTTTCCATTTCCTTGAGAATTTGGAGCATATTCTCCATTGCTTTGTCTACGAGGCTAAACATATGGTCGATTTCTTTTTCAATGTTTTCAGGGAACTTCACGCTATTCTGAAGTTTTCGCTGAGTGGTCTTGGCAACATTGAAACAGCAGTCGGCAATCGACTCAATCTCGCTGATGATGCGGAGCATGCCGGCAATGCGCATCTTGCCATTTGGAGATAGCCTACCTTCAGAAACTTTGTTAAGGTAATTGCCGATTTCAATCTCCATTTTGTCTGAGATATCCTCGTATTTCTCAAGTCGGGAGTAGACTTCAGAGTATTTGGAGTCATCTGATTTTAGATGAACGATTTCCTCAGCCATTACAAGCATACGACCCACTCGCTCGCCATATACCTCGATTTCCTTTTGAGCCTGTGTGATGTTGAGTTCGGAAGCTTGAAGAAGACCATGATTGATATATTTGAGTGAGAATTCTTCCTCCTCATCCTTATGCTTGGCTGGCATAATCCAGCAAACAATCTGCACATACTGTTTGGTGAACCATATCATCACGAGAAGGTTGCAAGCATTGAAGACCGTGGGGAACATAGCGAGGCCGAAGGCAACTGCCGCCTGAGCCTTAGAGGTGAGTCCACCGGCAGGATCAAGAAGGGTGGAGTTTGCCATTTTTGAATCCATGGCCGCATCTATGTCAATGGGATTGATGCCACAACACCAGTAAGAAATGTCTGCTACCAGATTCATGAAAGGATGGAAGATGCAGAGCACAATAATCGATCCGAGCACGTTGAAGAGCACGTGCCCCATTGCCGTACGTTTTGCAGCGAGATTACCGCTGAGGGCTGCTAAGATCGGGGTAATGGTGGTACCGATATTTCCGCCAAGGATGATGGCACATCCAAGAGTGAAGGATATCCATCCCTGCGAGCACATGATAAGGGTGATGGCGAATGTCGCAGCAGAACTCTGCACCACCATTGTCAGTATGATACCTACAAGGAAGAATATAAGTACTGATCCGTATCCTGGAGAGGTGTATTTGGAGAGAAATTGCAGCATTTCGGGATTGCTCTTAAGGTCAGGCACATACTGGCTGATGAGGTCGAGACCCATGAAGAGGAATACGAAACCGATAATGAATTCACCGAGCGATTTATAGGTGCTTTTCTTCATGAAAAGCATTGGCACGCCTATGGCAAGGAGCAGGATGCTATAGTCGGATATGTTGACTTCAAAGGAGAATGCCGAGATGATCCAGGTGGTAACTGTTGTACCGACATTGGCACCAAATATGACTGCCATTGACTGGGCAAGCGACATAAGACCGGCGTTTACGAAGCTGACCACCATTACGGTCGACGCACTCGAGCTCTGGATCAATGCAGTGATCAAAATACCGGTGATTACACCCATGACCCGGTTTTTTGTCATGATGCCGAGGATGTTTCGGAGACGGTCGCCTGCTACTTTCTGGAGGCCTTCGCTCATGACTTTCATGCCGTAGAGGAACAGGCAGACTGAGCCGAGGAGCGAGATGAAGTCGATAATCGTGTAGTTCATATCCGAGGGGTATGTATAGATTCTTGATTCAGATGCAAAATTAATAAAAAAATGGTTAAATCCCATTATTTCCTCCAAAAATCTACAAATGATATTCTATCGACATGATGAGTTCGCGTCTTCGCAAATGATAGTTGTAGGTGAAGCGGTCAATGCCGCTGAAGATTGAATAAGAGTAATTTTTGCGATTGAGTATATTGCAAAGATCGCAACTAAGTCTCATCTGTTTTAATTTATATGCCATCCTTATATCAAATAGAGACACTGTCTTATGGCGATTTTCTTCAATCTCCTTGCGGATGATTTCTGAGTTCAATTTTATCTGAAATCCACCAAAAGGATAGAATGATACCCCTATGTTATGATTTTGGGAATCAAAAGATTGCTTTTTACTAAGATAACGGGAATAATTAGAAGATATATTCCCATCATAGTTCAACCCAAACCAGCTAAGAGGTTGGCTTGTTAGGGTAGGACTGAAAGAAATATTCCCGCCCTGATAGCCGATAAGTTGCCCATTTTGTTCTATTTTATTATCTGTAACTCCTATGCTTCCTTTCAGAGAAATTTTGGTTTTGATAGATCGTATGTTTTTGGAAATTCCAATACTGGCGCTTATCATTTCATTATTATGTGGCATAACGAAATCTGAGGTCTCGATTAAGCCTTCCCCAACATTTTGCCTGGATATGAGATTTTCTCTTACGTTGCTGTAGACTGCTTCTGCATTGAAATACCAGAAACTCAATGGCAGCTTGAAGTCGTAATGTAGAAAAGCATTGAAGCTGTTCCGTTTTGATAGAACTCCTGAATGAAAGCTTGCTGATAGATAATCGCGCATTATAGGGGCGGTCAGAAGATCAAGTATATCTCCGATACTGTTTTTATATGATGCCTGAATCCTGAAGGATGACTTTGCAGTAGGCTGATACGTCAGATAGATCGAAGGAGACAAGAGTAGGTGATTGCCAATTTTTTCAGCGGGTCGGGAGCCGGAGTTGTTCCAATTTATGTGTTGCAAGGTGATGGGCAGGGAGACCCTCGCAAAAAACTTATCGTATGGAGCCGTGTACTGATAGGTTGGAGCTGTCGAAATATTCATCGTATATCCATTCAGACGATTGCTTATTCTGTAGGAGCCCTCCTTATCTTGTTGGCTGCCTATGGGTATATTAGATAGGGTTGTTCTTATTTTGTAATTGGAGTAAGAGAATTCTATTGGTATAGATATGTGCGAACGTTTGAATTCCCTCATGGCATACGCTTCCTCCTTGATGTTCAGCGTGTAGCTGCGAGCTTGCTGAAGAAGGTTGCGGGAGTATCCATCGTCTGAAGTTGACACTCCGCTATTCCCTGATATGTCAATATATCCCTGCGGTGAGGAGTTCAATTCTAACGCGGAGCTGAAATTCAGACGCCATTTGTTCTTTTTCCAACTCCAATGCAATTGATCGCATAAGTCGAAATTCTGAAGTTTTTCTTTTTCCCTTATCTCACTTCCTGCAGTTGCTATGTAATTGACATCCGATGAGCAAGCCCCCGTTCCTGTAAAGTAATTTACGAAATAGATATTGTCTTTATCCACTTTATATTCCAACGAAAGCGACGGATTATGGCTACTGCTTTGGGGCTGTGAAAACTGATCGATTACTATGTCGTGGTTCCCATCGAAATAAATACGTGAGTCGGAATAGTCATATTGGGTTTTTAGAAATGAATATCCTGCATCTGTGCGTAGGGTCACGTCATCGTTTATCTTGTTTATTAAGTTGGTTGTGGCTGAAGCATCTATCGGTTTTATCCATCGGCTGCGAGATAGCGGTGGACTCGAAGCAGATAAACTTCCCAAAATATTTCCTGCATAGTCTTCGCACTCTCCCCGCCATGCATCAAAGAAGCGATGTGATTCTCTTCGTGAAAATTCCTTTATATCGCTACCTTTTAGAGTAAGGATTGATTGGAATTTGTCGCGAAACATCATTCCTGCTCCCGATGCTGCCAGTGGAATAGGTGTTTCTCCAATGCCGGCAGAAGCACTGTAGGTGCCGGTAGGCCGGAATTTGGCTTTTGGCTTAAGGCGCACATTCAAAGCTACTTTATCGGAAAATTGATCTCGGTCGATTTTCTTATCCTTATGATTGTTGAGTATCTCGATGGCATTCACGTATGATGCAGGGATGTTGGTAGTGGCGATGTCATATTTCCCTCCCATAAGATCCATTCCTTCGATATAGAAGTTGGATATGTTTTTCCCGTTATAGCTGATTTCTCCGGAAGAGGAGATCTCAACCCCAGGCACCTTCTTTAGGGCATCTTTAAGCGACACGTCATCTTTCCCGGCATACGCGGAAAGTAGAAAAATGAGAGTGTCGCCACGCAGCCGCACTTCCGGAGTGCTGACGGTCACCTCCGGAAGCGTCTCCGCACTCTTCGACAATATAATGTCAAGGCGTTGCGACTTATTATCTACCGTCACCTTTTCCTGTTCGTAACCAAGCTTACTGAAACTCATATTAAGGGAGTCCTCGTCAGATTCGATACGGAGAGTGTAAGCTCCATTAGCGTCGGTCATGACGAACGGACCGCTCTTTCCATTGATGGAGACCCTCGCCATAACAGAGTTAAGCACTTTCCCTCCTCCATCTTTGACGGTGCCGGAAATAACAGATACACTCTTACCTCTGACATTGAATGTCAGTAGGAGACTCAGACAAAATATCGCAATCAGCCTCAACATATTCTTGACATATTAAAGTGTTTAAGTTTTGTAAACTCAATTTTCTTAAGTTCCAATTCTTTAGCGCAGGAACTGCGCTTATTCTCTGCGTGCTCCGGGCGATGCGAAGCAGCCCGTTTCCATTGCGAGCTTGCCAAAACCGAGTCGCGAAGCTTCCCAAAGAATTGAAACTCTGCGCCTTTGCGGCCTCTGCGTGAGATTTTGAGAACTTATGAAAGTTGAGTTAAAGTGTATTCGGAATTATGATTATCGAGGTACTGTCTTTGCTCCGATCACTTCAATATTCTCGAAAGCATCATTTAGACTTTTTTTCATAGTCTTAGAAGATTTCTCCTTTTTCTTCCCGTTCAATTCCGAGGCAGTATACTCTAATGGAATTGCTTTGTTTTTGTTCAATCTGCTTCTAACGCCGTTGATGAGTATGTTGCCATCCTTAGTAACTTCTATGGAACTTATATTCTCAGGATTGATAGTTGCCTCCGGATTTTTGTCATATTCATTTTTTAGCTCTATGAATTTTTCGTGTCCAATCGAAATTTGATTTGGAATTTTAGACGGCGCAAACTCACCGTTACCCTGCCGGAAAGCAATGGCCTCAAACTCATGACTGCCTGATTCATCTGAGGCTTTAAGTACAAGACCCGGGAGCCCGCATATCTTCCAGGGCCCAAATGGAACAGCTATATCTTCCGCATACCATGCCTGCCATTTCCTGCCCCCATATTCCCCTATGGCTTTTCTGCACTGATATCCGCAGATATTGGCTGTCTCATCTGTTTCTTCCCATATCATCAAAGGGAGTTTTTGCTCGTATTTATACCTCTCAGGTGCCATATCGCAGAATAAAGTCATTTTGCTATCCTTCAATGAAGTATTTACTTCCTGATCGAAAAAAGACTTACTCATAAGGTATTCCTCCTTGTATTTATTTAAGACATCGTCTGATACTCCTTGTATCGCTGACACTGAATCAAGACGAAATGAGGGATAATCATAGAATTTCGCTTGATCTTCACCAATAATGAGAATGCAGTCAGACGTTTCGGAAAACTCCTTGTATCCGGAGTTCCCTTTCATATCGTAACGGTAGATGCACTCGTAAAGTGCTGGCGAAGAGGCATACGCCACGCCTACCGCCATGAGTATGGCGGATGCAATGATTTGTTTCATAAAATTTTATTATTTGATTATTGTTCTTTTCTTATTGTGCCGACTCCTATGATTTCGATATTATCTATTTTATCTGTACTCCGGAGATTGTCAATGTCATAGCCTGTTTTTGTCTCTATCTGAACCACTCCATGAGGATGCTCAGGATTATTTTTCCACACATCTATCCGCTCGATGGCTTCTGTATTAATTCTGTCTATAGATTCATAAGGGACTGGGGTGCCGTTTACAATTATGTCTGGCTTCCCTTCCAATGTCTGTTTTGAACTTTCGCTGGGTGTGTGGTGTAGTGTTTCAAAACTTATTGGAGAGAAGTGGTCATTTATTAATAAAACTACTGGAGAAACTGGTATGGCAAGTGTGACTAATGAGGCTGGAATTAGCATCATAAGAAATATAATTTTTGTTGGGCCTGATTTTTCACGATTGATCATTTTCAATCTGTTTTTTAGTTCTTTGTGTTTAAAACCGCTTACAAGACTATATCTCGTGTCCCCAACAACTCTTCTTAGTAGCAAGTATTGATATTCCTTAGAGTCATAGCCGGCTTCAAGCACATCGCTATCGGCTTGATATTCATGCACGCGTTGCATTTCCTTACTCAATAGCCATGCCATTGGATTCCACCATTGCATTATCAGAAGTATCCTGCCGATAAATAGATCTATGAAATGCAAGTGGCTGATGTGGCTGTTCTCATGGGCAAGTATCATTTCCGGCAGTTGGTCGAAATCCTCCTCAGAAATATATATGCTTCCGCAGAAGCAGAAAGGAGAGGAGTGTCCATTAGTGAGAACTTTGAGTTTGTGGCCATGTAGGTATACAGTCCTTTTATCCACCATTAGCAATCTTACAAGTCCGATGATTGATCCAATAGTAGCAATAAATATGCCTATTGTAATAGCCATAGCAATGATGGTGTAAATAGGATGAATGGAGACTTCGCTGATAATTAAAGTAGGTGTGGGCAATGTTAAATCTATTGTTTTTTCAATATTATCATCGCGAAATCCATAATCGAAGGAAATGGGTAGAATGAGGGATAAGATGCAAATGCATAAAATGGCTAAGCGGCGTATGTTGGCTGCTTTTAGTCGTCCAAGAGTTGGAATGTATAGAGCAAACAGCAGGGCGAGTAGTATCGCACTTTTGATGGAGTAGGCTGCTAATGGTCCCATAATTATTGTTTTTTCTTTTCAATTATGTCAATACATTCTTTTATCTCCTCATCTGTGAGCTGTTTTTCCTCTACCAGTGCTGAGACAAGACTCTTGAAATTATTATCGAAATAATTCTTGAGCATATCCATGAGTGTAGTCTTTTTGTAGCTGTCTTTTTCAAGCAGTGCATGGTAGCGGTATGTGCCACCTTCTTTTTCATGCCCCACATATCCTTTCTTTTCAAGCACTCTTATTACTGTTGAGACCGTATTGATATGAGGTTTGGGGTCAGGAAGGTATTCTACTACTTCCTTGACCAAAAGAGGTCCATGTTCCCAGAGAATTCTCATTGCCTCCTCCTCCTTTGCTGTAAGACGAGGCTTTTTGTCGTTAGATTTTTCCATATTGTTATTTCTTTTCATATTGCTTATATAGTAACTTGTCAGCTACTCCCGGCGCATGCGTGCGTCGCATAGGGCCGATAGTCGCTTATTCAAGCTCTCGCTGCAAAGTTACAACTATTTTTGTAGTTGAACAAATAATTCAACGATTTTTGTAGTTGAATTAAGGTTTTTTTAAATTTTGGACAAATTCCGTTAAAATCGTGGTGAAAGAAGTTTAAAAATCAACTGTAAAAGATATTGATTTGAAAAAACAGGAAGTTTTTTGAAAAAAGTTGCTGAAAAATTTGGTGGATTCAAAAAAAGATTGTAATTTTGCACTCGCAATCGGGAATAAACCCGATGAGCGACCAACAAAGATGACTCCGTGGCTCAGTTGGTAGAGCAAATGACTCTTAATCATTGGG
>CAZGGB010000095.1:0-12104 GCA_964525115.1 uncultured Sangeribacter sp.
TGGTGGACTATGGAAGAGCTGAAATCCAATACTTCGGAATTGACGCCTAATCTTCAGCATGAACTGACTTACGTCATAATGCATAATGCATAATGCAAAATTCATAATTGGTTTGCAAATTAACCAGCATCTAATCACATATCACATATTGGCCATGTTGAGACTTATTCAAAAATAGGGAATTAAGATATTATGGAATTTAGTGAGGAGCAAGTATATCTTATAGGGGCGGTGTTGGCATTGATAGTGACGACATTGCTTTGTATGCCTTTTGGACGCTATAACTTGAAATGGTTTTGGAGTCATAAACGTGTAGGACCGTTGAAGGAGGCGGTTATTGAAGCTGTAGTGGCGTTAGGCATTACAGTGTTTAGTTTTTATGTCTTTAAAAATTTCTTTATCTATTCCTCTGTTATTTGGGTTATTGGGGTAGGTGCCATATTAGGATGCGTGGCCTTAGCCTTTTATTTGCTTCCATTTAACCGCAGGTATTATCAAAAATATTCTTCGTTATTTCAAGATGAATGGAGTCAACAATCAGGACAAAAAATTAATGTAATTGTTTATTATCTTCTTAATGCGTTTTTGTTCATTTTTGTAGTTGTTGGAGTGGGAGGTGTTGCTTTTGTGGAATGGATTATGCCTGATGTTGTGGTAGTTGAGAATGGCTCGAAACGTGCATGGTATGAGTACAAAGTAAGGGAATATTATGTATTCCCTTATGATAAGGGATTGAAGCCAGGGTGCAGTTATATTGATAATCAATCTAAAGATACTATATATCGTGTAGTAGTGAATTATGGATATATTGGAGAAGACAAATATAATTATTACACAGTCAATGCCAAGTATCCCCCTCATTCATTTTCTCGTATGCCGTATCATGAAATCCATGTGATGGATACGATAGCTCCTGTCATGCCGGCATCCTATAATAGGAAGACTGGAGAAAGGTTTCATACGCAGAGGGTATACCTGACTGATTATGAGCATCTATGGGATTTCAAGATCTTGCGTCCACGAAAGTTTGGGATAGAGCGTAATAAATGGGTGGATTCCATTCGGGAGACGAGGAACCGCGTCATAAAAGAGAGTTATAAAAAGTATAGGGCATACAAGAAAATAGACTCGTTGCCTTATCCACGACTCCGACCAATTCAAGAGAAAAATCGTAAAGTCATTTCTAATGAATAAATTTTAGATTATGAAAAAAATAGTGGTAGCGATGGATTCTATGAAGGGGTGTTTGGATTCCTATGAAGCTTCCTCTTGGGTAGAGGTCAGTCTATTGAAAGAATGGCCCGAAGCCAAAGTATTATCCATTCCCGTCTCTGATGGAGGAGAAGGCATGGTAGAAATGATGTTTTTGGGTCAGGATAACACTGATCTAAATAAGAGCAGTACGATCTCTCCGCTTGGTGAAGATATGGGTGCTACTTGGTTAGTGGTAGATAATGGGGCAAAATGTGCATATATTGATTTCGCTTCTTCCGGTGGACTTACTCTTGTGAAAGAGGAGTTGAGGAATCCACTTCATACAACCAGTTTTGGAGTAGGATTGATGATAAAAGATGCAATAAATAAAGGAATACGCGACGTAAGACTTGGACTTGGAGGGTCAGCCACTGTGGATGCCGGCCTCGGGGCTCTTCAAGCATTGGGATTGCGTCTTATTGATCCAGAAGGTATGGAGCTTCCTTGTCCTTTTAAAGGTAACATGCTAACCGAAGTTGCTGATATTGAATTTACTGACGATTTTAAGAGTTTAACGACAGAGCTTAAACTGACATTGCTGTGTGATGTGGATGCATTATTTACGGGTGATGGAGGTGCTGCCCGGGTATTTGGACCACAAAAGGGAGGCTCTGCCGATGATATAGAAATTCTTGAGAAAGGAATGGAGCAAGTCAGAAGACTTATTCTTGATAAAACCGGAATTGATCTCAATTTTCAGCCAGGAAGTGGAGCAGCAGGTGGAGCGGCAGGAGGCTTGATGGCGCTTGCAGGAGGGAAAATAAAAAAAGGGGCGTCGACATTGCTTGATCTCACCGATTTCGATAACATAATAAACGATGCAGATCTTATTGTGACAGGGGAGGGAAGTTCTGATCGCCAAACCCTTATGGGGAAGATACCTTTTGAAATACTTCAAAGGGGCAAGCAAAAGGGAATACCGGTGTGGCTTGTGGCTGGCAGAATAAAGGATAAAGAAGCATTGCTTGATGCAGGTTTTGAAAAGCTTATTTGCATTAATTCTCCAGATATAGTTGCAAGAAGTGGCACGATTGGTCGGAATCCGATGGATCCCGAAGTAGCGCAAATGCGCCTTTCATCAATTCTCAATTGACCAAGAAGAGAACGATGAGGGAGGAGAAGACAAGGGTGATGTTGGCTACTGCGTAGGTAATGGTGAATGAGAGGTTTGGGACATCAGAGCCAAGAGTGTTTTGTATAGCACCAATTGATGCCACGCTGCATCTTGCTCCGGCTACACATCCCAGAACTTCAGGCGTGGAGAAACGGAATATTCTATGAGCTATGAAGATATTTATCACAATGCTTAAGAAGGTCAGAAGCAATCCTATTCCTACTATAGCTATGCCAGCTTCATGAAGTCCGCTTACCAAAGCAGAACCCGCAGAGAGCCCAAGGATAGCGATAAACATATTCGCGCCAAGATTATTCAGAATCCAGAGGGCGGAGGATGGAATATGTCCGAAAGATGGTCGGCGTGAACGCAACCATCCGAGGAAAAGACCCGAGAAAAGAGCTCCAACGCTCGTGCCTAATGCCATAGGAATGCCATGAATCTTGATGGAGATTGCCCCTATGATGCAGCCAAGAGCAATTCCTAATCCAAGGAATACCATATCGGTAGTGTTAGTGTCGCGGTCGGCATATCCAAGGTGATCGGCTGCTACTGCCACATCGCAAGGCCAGCCGATAAGAGTCACAATATCTCCACCGCAAAGCACAGTGTTATTTTTAATGGGAATTGACAGACCGTTTCTCTTTAAAGAGGCAATAGCGACACGATCCATGAATTCTTGTGAAAACAATTGTCCCAGCGTCATTTGGTCAATATCTTTAGATGCAATAGTGACAGGAGTGCGTTCGGCTCCGAAATTGAGAAGTTCATGGTCGGCTACTTCCGGACCCGGAGGTTGAGGAAGTGCAGCCATTTCTTCAGAACGTCCGCCAAGAACAATATGATCTCCGTGGGATATCCTTACATCTGGAGAAGGATCAGTGATTTTGCCTGATATTCTGGCTCTGACAAACACTATTCTGACATTCATAGCTTTATATCGTTCTCTTATTTCAGCGGGAGAACGGGGAGTGTCGAAAAAAGGATCATTAGCTTCGTAAGCACGATAGACAACCGGCCGGCGTGCCGGGATCATTCCAGGAGCAAGTGGCGTATCACCTCCTTCGAGAGCTTGCTCTATATCGGCAACATCTGATTGAACCTTTTTTAAGCCACCGATCATCTTTGGAGCCATGGAAGATAAGAACCATGCAGTAAAAACAGTTCCGAGCACATATGTAGCAGCATAGCAAGCGGGTATAAGTTTCAGTATATGGTCTCTGTCTGATTCACCAATAGGAAGTCCTTTGACAGTGTCTGAAAGAAGGCCCAAACAAGCGGATGAGTTTTGAGAACCGGCATAAAGACCGGCTGCCACGCCTTTACTATAACCAAGTATTTCAGCAGCTAATATTACCACGCCGGCACTGACCAGCGCCGCCACGGCAGCGAATGCCACTATCTTTACCCCGTTGCCTTTAAATGCACGGAAGAACTGTGGGCCTACACCGTAACCAACAGAAAACAAGAACAAAAGGAAAAAGATGTTTTTGGCTAAGTCTGGAATGGATATGTCGAGTTGGCCAATGATGACACCAACTATCAAGGTAGCAGCGATAGATCCCAGGGAGAAAGACCCAAGTTTAACTTTCCCGAGCAGAAAGCCGAGTCCGAGAGTGAGGAAGAGAGGTATAAGTGGGTGGGATTGGAGGAAGTAAACCATGGTTTAACGATCAACGATTAACTATTAACGATCAACGATTAATTTTTAGATGAAGCGGGAGATGAGGATGTAGGCGGAGATGAGTGATGCTATGCAAAGAAGGATGAAGAAGCATTTTTCTGTCTTTGTGAAGAGGGGAGTGTCTGGTGATTGACGTTCGCGGTGAGTCTTTATGTAGAATCCGGTGCCGAGGAGGTAGAAAATGGAGGTGAGGAACATATTTAGAAGACCTCCGGAATATGCCATCCAAATACAGAAGAGGGTAGTGATAATGGCTATTGTCAATATTTTCCAGTTGTTGGCTTTTTTTATGAGGAAAAGCCCGGTGAAGAAGTACCCCGGAATGATCATCAATCCGGTGATGTGAAGAGCAGCAAGATAGACGTCGTCTGCCATCACTACCATAAGAAGGAACAGGTCCATCACGATGCTTGAAGCAAAGAGCCCGAATGTAGGCATATTATGCTTATTGACCTTGCCGAAGGCTTTTGGAAGAATCTTGACAAGTGAAGCTTCATAAGGGACTTGTGCCACTACGAGAGTCCAAGCTACCCAACCTCCGAGAAGAGATATTATCACAGCTGAAATGACAAACCAATAAGCCCATTCTCCACAGGTTTCTCTTAGAATATATGCGATAGAAGGGTCAGGAAGGTTGGCAAGTTGAGCCCTTGACAAAAGACCGTAGCTAAGCAGAGATACAGCCATATAAAGGAATAGAGAGATCAAGAATCCTGCAATGCCGGCTTTCCCGACATCAGAACTTTTTTTAGCACGGGCAGACATCATAACTGCACCTTCTACGCCAAAGAAACAGAAAAGAGTGACCATCATAGTCTCCTTCACTTGTTGCCAAGTGACACCAACATTTTGGATGTTTCCCCATATATCGGCGCGGAAGAGATCAGCCTTGAAGAATATCACGAGGATAGTGATGATAAAAATCAACATCAGCACTTTTATGGCAGCCAAGAGATTGTTGATAAATTTTGCAGTGCGGATGCCATGAGCTACTATAAAAAACATTATCCAGATGAGAATGGTGCCGAATACGACTGTCTGCCAACTATGGTCGAGGAGTTGCGGGAATAAGGCACCAAAAGAATCATTGAGCATGACCGCGTAGGCTACATTCGAGAAGGCAGTGCATAGCCAATAGCCCCATGCAATGTTGAATCCGGCATAGCGTCCAAACCCTGCGAGGGCATATTGATAGATTCCTGCGTTATATTGCGGATAGTTGTCGCTTAGCCATTTAAAGGCAAGTACAAGTGGGAGAATACCCATGGCAGTCACTATCCATGAGAGCATTACAGCCCCGGGATTGGCGACTGCAGCCATATTTTGAGGTAGGTTGTAGATGCCAACTCCCACCATGAGTCCGAATACGAGAGCTGTTAGGCCCCAGAATCCGAGTTTTCCGCTTGATAGCATAATTTATAAATTACTCAACTTTCGCTGGCGAAAGTTGAAGGTTATGAGGTTTAAGGGTTATGAGGTAGTGAGGATTAAAGTTGGTGTTTTGTTAAAAATACAATATTATAACAAATGATTTCAAAAAAATCATTAATTTTGCAGTCAAAAATATGGATATACAATGAAAACGAGTTTATTGACGATCGGATTATTGATTATATCAAATGTATTTATGACATTTGCGTGGTATGGTCATCTGAAGATGGAATCGCTTGGTTGGATAAAGAACTGGCCACTCTTCGCAGTGATTCTTTTGTCATGGGGAATCGCTTTGCTTGAATATTGCGTAATGATTCCTGCCAATAGAATAGGATATGTGGAAAATGGAGGTCCATTTTCTTTGATGCAATTGAAGGTGGTTCAGGAGGTGATTACCTTGACCGTCTTTACAATAATTTCGGTCTTTTTCCTTTCAGGAGAAAAGTTGCATTGGAATCATGTCGCAGCGTTTCTTTGCCTTGTAGGCGCTGTCTTTTTTGTGTTTATGCCGACAAGCAAATGAGCAACGATTAACGATCAACGATTAAATAGAAAAAGGACGCAAGCGCGTCCTTTTTCTATTTTAGAATTAATTAAGATTTATAGGTTTATGGGTTAGACTTCGGGTTGGTCGGTGTTTGTCGCAGAAGTGCCCTTGGGGGCAGGATCTTTAAAGAGGCCGGAAAGGTATTTTTCATTGATGCGCTGCATAAACTCCCAGAAGTTCGGGACGAAGAGAGTCCCTATAAAGGCATTCATTGCCATGCCGAAGACTACAGCAGTGCCAAGCTCTATGCGGCTGTTGGCGCCTGCTCCTGTTGCAAACATCATCGGCATGACACCAAAGACGAATGCAAGTGCTGTCATCATGATAGGACGGAAGCGGATCACTCCGGCATCATGTGCAGATTGCTTGATTGATTTTCCACTTTTGCGGAAGTCCATTGCATATTCCACAATCAAGATGGCATTTTTAGCCGACATACCAATCAGCAATATCAATCCAATCTGTGTGTAAACACTAATCGACTGATTCATGAAGATACATCCGAGAATGGTGCCGAGAATTGCTACCGGGGTGGCAAGAATTACGGCTATCGGGTCGGTCCAACTTTCATACTGCGCTGCGAGAACAAGGATTGTCATGATGATCGCGAATATGAAAACGAAAGAGATAGTGGTGCCGGATTGCGTCTCCTGATATGCGATACCTGTCCAAGCATATGAGTAATTTTTGCCGAGTGTAGACTGAACAAGTTCTTCCATAGCCTTGATTCCTTCTGATGAAGAGACCCCTTTGGCTGGATTTACTGTCACGGATGCAGACTGATACATGTTGTATCGGTTGATTGAAGACTGTCCCATTACAGGTTCGATAGTTGTGAATGAAGAGAAAGGAACCATCTCACCTTGAGAATTTCTTACAGAAAGGCGGAGCACATCGTTGATGTTGTCGCGAGCAGCCTGATCGCCTTGCATTCGAACTTGGAATACACGGTCGAACTCTACGAAATCATTCACGTAGTTTCCACCGAGGTATCCGCTTAGGGTCGTGAATATATCAGACATTATCAGACCTTGGGTCTTAGCCTTATCACGGTCGATATTCAACTGATATTGAGGCACTACACCTTGATACATTGATGTGAGCGATTCTAAACGCGGATCTTTCGCAACAGCTTCGCGAAGAGCATCGATAGCCTTAAGCATTTCTGTCGGCCCAAGAGAATTAATGTCGAGAAGATTCATCTCAAGCCCGGAAGACATACCGAGACCCGGGATGGCAGGGGGATTGACTGAGAATATCATAGCTCCTTGATATTTGGTAGAAATCTCATTTACCTTAGCTATGACATTATCTACTGAACCTTTTTTGCCACGTTCCTTCCATGGCTTTAGCATCACCATAACAGTGCCACCGTTGGAAGCAGCGCCACCACCCATCATAGAGAAGCCTGAAATTGTCATTACATCTTTCACTTCGGGTAGTTTCTGGATATCGGCAGCCAGAGCGTCTGTGATTTTTTCAGTTCTTTCAAGTGAAGCACTGGTCGGGAGCTGTACGGATGTCATGAAATATCCCATGTCTTCTGAAGGAATGTAGCTTGTAGGCCATTTTACGAATCCCCAGAAAGCGAGACCGGCAAGCACAAGGAAGACGAGGAGGGAAGCCGTTGCATGGTTGAGCATTCCACCTACAGCCTTGTTATAAAGGTTTTCCACTTTTGTCCATCCGGTGTTAAACCAGCGGTAGATGAAAAAGTTCGATTGTTTCCTCGGAGTTAGGAAAAGCGCACACAAAGCGGGGGTAAGAGTTAAGGCATTGAAGCCAGAGAAAGCGGTTGAAACTGCAATGGTCAGAGCGAATTGCTTATAAAGCTGACCGGTGATGCCGGAAACAAAAGCTGTAGGAATAAATACAGAGAGGAGAACGAGCACCTCGCCTACAACCGGTCCGGTAAGTTCTTGCATAGCCTTTGTGGCAGCTTGATGCCGGGTCATTTCTCCGGTATCTACAAGTCGGGAACAGTCTTCTACCACTACTATTGCATCATCGACCACGATCGCAATTGCAAGCACAAGGCCAAAGAGTGACAACGTGTTGAGAGAGAACCCCATAATCTTCATGACGGCAAATGTGGCTATCAAAGAAACGGGAATCGTTATCATCGGGATGACCACTGCACGCCAATTTTGGAGGAATATCAGAATCACGACCATCACAATCAAAGAAGTGAGGAGGAATGTCATAAACAGATCGTCGATTGACTCCTTTACATAGTTTGTTTGGTTCATGATTATACTTAGGTGCACACCATCGGGAAGATATTGCTGAAGCCTGTTGAGCTCAGCTGTCACACCCTTGGCAACATCAAGGGCATTAGCTCCCGGAAGCTGATTTATGCCTATGGCACATGCTTGCTTGCCATTGATAGTAGACGTATTGGAGTAGCTTTCCGAACCAAGGTCGATTTTAGCCACATCGCGAAGTCGGAGCATGTCTGTTCCGTCAGTCTTAATCACGATATTGCCAAACTCTTCAGGAGTTGTAAGTCTACCGTGGCTTACAAGGGTATATTCGAATGCGGAGTTGTTTTCTTGAGGTGGTTGTCCGACAGAGCCGGCACTGACCTCCATATTCTGGGATTGTATGGCACTTGAAACATCAGCGGGCGTAAGGTTTCTGATGCGGAGTGCTTCCGGATCAAGCCAAATACGCATGCTGTATTCGCCACCACCAAAAGCTTGCACTCCGCCGACTCCTTCCACTCGGCTGAGTGGATTGACAAGGTTGAGCTGAGCATAGTTGGTAAGATAAAGAGCGTCATATCGCTTTGAATCGTCGGCTGTAAGTGAAACGAACATCAGCTGATTGCTCGACTCCTTATTGACGCTGACACCTTGCTGAGCTACTTCGGAAGGAAGCGTGGAGCTAATCATTGAGATACGATTCTGTACCTCTACTGCTGCTTGGTCAAGATCAGTGCCGTTTTCAAATGTGATAGTAAGGCTATAGCTGCCGTCAGAGCCGGAGTTGCTGCTCATATATATCATACCCTCCACGCCGTTGACCTGCTGCTCGATAGGAACACCAACGGTCTGAGCGACGGTGGATGCTGAAGCACCCGGATAATTTGCGCTGACCATCACAGTGGGAGGTGTGATGTCAGGATATTGTGCTACAGGAAGGGTAAAGTAGCACATCGCGCCGGCAAGTACCATCAGGACGGCAATGACAGTTGCAAAAATCGGGCGATCTATGAAGAATTTTGAGAACATGACTTTGTTAATTGAGAATTGGAAATTTAGAATTGAGAATTTTTGCTAATGGTAAGCAGTACGGTGGTTTATTTTGAGAGGTTGGGTTTGACGGTCATTCCGTTGCGGACTGAGAGGAGGGCTTCGGTGACGTAGTGGTCGCCGGGCTTGAGACCTTCATTTACAACCCTAAGGGAATCTTGGTAGAGTTCGCCGATTTTAATTGGAGTGTAGACAACTTTGTTTGAGTCGTTGACTACATAAACGTATTTGCCGAGCTGGTCAGTGCCTATTGAGGCATCCTTGATTAATATTGCTTTGGGATTAACTCCGTAGGGGAGTTCTACAGTGATATACATTCCATCTTTCAATTCATTGTCGATATTTGTGATCGAACCCTTCAATTGAAGCGTACCGGTAGAGGAATTAATTGATGGAGACTGATACGTAAGATCAGCAGTGTATGAGTGGGGGAGAGGTTGTGCAAATTTTATGGGAACATTTCTATAAAGATCGTGAGACATTCCTCCGTTTTGTCCGATCATTTCTTCATATTGCGCATCTTCAATATTAAACACGGCAGTCATCTTTTTATTGTCGTATATATGACTGAGTTTTACCGGAGCGCCTTCACCACTGATGTATTCGCCTACATTGACTAAGTTGGAAGCAACATATCCATCAATCGGGGCTCTGACTGTGCAATAAGATAGGTTGAGATTTGCTTGGCTAAGTGCGGCCTCAGCTGTCTTGACAGAGGCAGCTGCCTGCTCCATATTGGCTTTGGCTTGAATCACTTCGATTTGCGACACAGCATCGCTCTTTAAGGCTTCACTGAGAGCCTGATAGTTTTTAGTCGCATATTCAAGTTGGCTTTTTGCTGTCGCGAGAGATGCTTGGGCTTGCTGCACTGCATCGCGATATTTTGTAGATTCTATTGTGAAAAGGACAGTACCCTTATTGACGTATGCTCCGCCTTGGTAGTTTACTGCTTGAAGTGTACCATTCACGCGTGCGACAATATCGGCATGATCTGAGGCTCCAAGAAGACCGGGATATGTCTTGTGGAGTACGATAGAATCAACAATAGGTGCTGCTACTGAGATTTCGGGAATTTCTGACATAGTGTCTTTCTTTTCGGATTTCTTGCACGAAACGGTGGAAATGAGAAGGCAACCGGCAGATAATATTAGATAAAGTGGCTTCATAGTTTTAATAATTTTAAATTGGTAGTAGTTTGACTTTGAGGGGCGCATGCGGAGCATGCTTTATTACTAATTTTAGTTGTTCCAGCCGCCTCCGAGAGCTTCGTAAAGATTGACAACGGCTGTCAGTGCTTTACCTTGAGCTGTGATCTTAGAGTCTTGGTTGGTCAGATAGTTTATCTGGGCATCGACAACATTGTTGAAAGGAGAAAGCCCTTTTTTATAGCGGTCCATTGCGAGGTCGAGTGATTCTTTGCTGTTTGCAATCACATCTTCAGTCAGCTCTATTGCTTTCATAGTCGATTTGAAAGTAGTGGTTGCATTTGAAACCTCAATAATAGCATTCATTACGGTGTAATTATAAGAGTCTACTGCAGCTTCAAGAGCAGCTTTAGCTTCAGCAGTCTTGTAATTGCGAGCCATGCCATCGAAGAGAGTCCAACTTAGGGTGGGATTTACTTCCCAATACATACTGTGATCACCGAAGAGATTTTTAGCTTCGTGGGCCTGTGTTCCAATCGATCCTGTCAATGAGAGAGTGGGAAGGAAATCTTTTTTTGCTATTCCTACCTGTGCAGCATATTGGGCGAGTTGATATTCAGCTTGCACAATGTCCGGGCGTCTGCGAAGGAGGTCGGCAGGGACTCCGAGGTTTGCACCGTATACGACGTTGGGCATTGGAGCGGGTGTGGAGAGCCAAGAGCTGATTTCTTCAGGATATTTTGCTGTAAGAAGGCCGATAGAATTGATAGTAGATTCGATCATCGCCTCAAGAGAAGGGATTGAAGCTTTAGTAGAGGCAACTACGGTGCGAGATTGTGACACTTCAAGCATGCTTGCAAGTCCGGCGTGAAAACGGGCTTCCACAATTTTTAATACTTTTTCTTGCTCTTCAAGATGACTGTTGGCAACTTGAAGTTCATTTTGATAAGTTCGGAGATTAATATAGGCTTTAGCTACATTGGCGGCAAGACTTACCATTACGCCGTCGTATTCAGCTCTTGTAGCGTTGTAAGCAGCTTTGTTGGCTTTTACATTTTGTGTGATTTTTCCAAAAAGGTCGATTTCCCATTGCATGGATGCACCCAATGAAAAATAGTCGTAGGGTGATGATTTTGCAACTACGGGCCCAGATGCACCTGAAGACTGACCTTTCGACCATCCGGCAGATAGATTAATAGAAGGGAAATAAGCTGATTTAGCTACATCGAGAGTCTTTTTCGCCATTTCGATACGAGCGAGGGCTGCTGAAAGGTTATAGTTTTCTTTTTCAGCCATGTCAATAAGAGAGTCGAGGGTAGCATCGCCGAAAGTTTTCCACCAGGCGTCTTCGGTCGGTAGTTTCTGAGAATAAGCGGATTGATAATTCCAGTTTTGAGGGATAGAATCGAGTAGCCAGTCGCGTGGGTCAGAGGCGTTTGCATTCAAAGCCGAAGCAGAGGCTACCATTGTCAATAAGGCGAGTTTAACGGGTGTTTTCATAGTGGGGATGCTTTATGGTGTCAAAAATCCTTTTGAAATGTTAACGCAAAAAGAGGGAGAATGTTCAATCGAAACGGTCGTGCTCGTATAGCGTTTCCCTCGTTTCACGTATTTACTGATGAAATTGTAATGTCATTTTGATTGAATGTGGTTTGTTAAATTGGTGACGAGG
>CAZGGB010000096.1:0-11925 GCA_964525115.1 uncultured Sangeribacter sp.
TAATATTTATAATTTATCTTTAAACTACCGTGTCAACAGCACAAGCAGAAAACACTCGCAAGGTGACTACAAGCCGCCTTACGGAAATGAAACATCGCGGTGAGAAAATATCTATGCTCACTGCATATGACTATACTTCAGCCAAACTTGTGGATGAAGCAGGTATGGACGTAATCCTTGTAGGCGACTCAGCTTCAAACGTAATGGCAGGCAATGTCACTACCCTTCCGATAACTCTTGACCAGATGATCTATCATGCGAAGTCAGTGATGAAGGGAGTGAAGCGAGCACTTGTCGTAGTAGACCTTCCATTCGGCACATATCAGGGCAATTCGAAAGAGGCACTTGCATCCGCTATCAGGGTGATGAAAGAGAGTCATGCTGAGGCGCTGAAACTCGAAGGGGGCGCTGAGATAGCAGAGTCAATCCAGCGCATTCTCTGTGCCGGAATCCCCGTGATGGGACACCTTGGGCTTACTCCACAGAGCATCAATAAGTTTGGCACTTATAGCGTGCGGGCAAAAGAAGAGGCAGAAGCTAAGAAACTTTTGGAAGATGCAAAGCTTCTTGAAGAGATCGGATGCTTTGCAGTAGTCCTTGAAAAGATTCCGGCAAAGCTCGCTGAGCAAGTGGCAAAAGAGCTTACGATTCCCGTAATCGGTATCGGTGCAGGTGGTGGTGTTGATGGCCAGGTGCTTGTGATGCACGACATGCTTGGAATGACCATGGGATTCTCGCCACGTTTCCTTCGCCGGTATGCCAATGTCGGTGAAATAATGACTGATGCTTTCCGTCACTATATCAATGATGTAAAGACCGGTGATTTTCCCAACGAGAAAGAACAGTACTGATGACAATACGAAAAGCTACCCCATCAGATACAGAATACGTGGCAAAGACTGTCTTGACCGCTTTAGATATGGATACTTCCGATCTGGAGTGGGTCAAGACTTCTTGCTCTGATCCACAATCCATGTATTCGTGGAATAAGTCATTGATAGCTGAAGAAGATGGGAAGCCGATTGGGTGCATCATTTCATATTCCGGAGATGACTATCAAAGGCTGCGAGAATATACATGGAGCAAGCTGTGGAAAGGGGTTGACCCTGCGACAATCAAACAGTCGGCAATCGAAACATATCCTGGAGAATATTACCTTGACTCCCTTGCCATCGAACCGGAATATCGAGGCAAAGGATATGGGAAAACACTGATGGAGGCGGCCATCGAGGAAGGCAAAAAACTTGGATATAAAAACTTCGCTCTGCTCGTAGCCTTAGAAAAACCCAGATTAAATGAGTATTACGCTTCCGTAGGATTTGAAGAAGCAAACGATGTCAACTTCTTTGGCCACAAATACAAAAGAATGGTCAAAAACGCTACCTGAACGAATACCCAAATCCAAGCATGAGATTATTCTGTTTCTGAAAATCCAAAAGTTGATAACCAATGTTGAGGAAGAAGCGTTCAGTGAAGCGCACCTTTAAATTAGCAAGCTGATAAGAAGCCCTTGTCTCTTCAGGACCAATCAAGTTATAGCCGATGCCTAAGTTGACAGAGAATATCGGCATTACTAACTCTGCCCGTCCTGAAATGCCAACGCATATTTGGCTCAAAATCGGAGGTCGATAGAAGCGGATATCATCCGATGTTGTGCCGTAGGCATGATGCCTCTTCAAGTCTGTACTTTGATCCCATTGGATATCAACTGACGCTCCAGTCCGAAATATCTTCTTTATTTGCCACATCGGCGACACATCAAGCCCCACTACCGGATAATGCCCATTCAGGAGCACCGGTATTTCTCCTCCCCTATAGACCCTTTTTCGCCATGAGCCATATGCAGTGACATCAAACTGCAGCTGGTGTCTTTGCTTAATCGTATCAACATTAAAGACCACACAATCGCCTGTTTTATTTAGTTCTTTCCGAAGCGATCGCATGACTCCTATCCTGATTCCTGCCAAATTTACACCGGGATTAGGGAATGAAGTGTTTCCATTTGAGAAATGAGTTAGATCCAGGCCAGCTGTCATCGCATAATGCTCATCTAACTTCCAACGCAACCCGGCACCAACATTTATGTAAGCGTTCATATTTGAGCCTACAATAAGATTCGAATATGCCGTATGTCCATCACATTTATGCCAACCAAAAGATGCCCCGAAATTCCATTCGTAATATAGTGAAATCCGGTCGCTGAATTTGTAAATCGGAGCTCCCTGAAAAGCATATACCGAAACAGGAGTGCCAATTCCCTTAGGATTACCAAAAAAATTTACAGATACGCCAATTCCTTGCCATACTCCGGGATAAAAGCGACCTTGCCGAGAGGAAGGATCAAATGTGAAGCCATACTTAAGATGAAGAGATGTAGCAAATTTAGTGTTTAGGGCATTGTCAATGTCTAACATATTCATCAGAATATCATCCTTATAGGAAGGAAAAGTATACGAAGATCTCACATCCACCCCAATGCTACTTCGAATCTTGCCACACGTGTCAGCATTCTCTCCCAGGGCACAGAGGAAGAAGAAAAAACACAATGCTATTGCTATACTACGTTTAAAAACAACGTCCATCAATTCATAAATGATTTGTCACCTCAAAATTAGTAAAAAAAAGTAATTCTTCCATCGAATAGCCTCAAAATTATTGCTTGATTGCGGAAAATGATGTATCTTTGCAGAAAATCATTGATTATGAGAAAAAGATACTTCATCACTTCGTTAGTTTGCATAGCTATAGCAGCAATTACTACTTTGGCAATGTGGGGACAGACTTCAGCAACAAGTCTAAAGCGTGGGGATCAGCGATCACAGGATACTACACCAAAGATAGCACTGGCTTATATGGTAGATAGATATGATGTGCTTCCAGACCCCGAAATGTTTTCACATCTGATATATGCATTTGGAGTTTTCAACGATAATTACGATGGAGTAGTGATACGCTATCCGGATAAACTCAAATCTATGTCTGCACTAAAAGAGAAAAACCCGGATTTAAAAGTAATACTCGGACTCAACGATTATCGTCGTCCCGGCTTCAGCGAGATGGCTCGCGACAAAAAGAAAAGGAAAAACTATGTGAAAAGCGTAAAGAAAATTATAGAAGAATATAATCTTGATGGTGTCGATCTGGATTGGGAATTTCCGACCACAGAGGCAGGAGGACACACAGCCACTCCACAAGACGACCGAAATTATGTAGCCCTTGCAAAAGATTTGCGCAAGGCTTTGGGTAAAGACAAATGGATATCTTACTATTCCAATAACTCCGGAAAATTTATTGACCACAAGGGTATGATGCCATATGTCAGCTATGTTCATGTGTCAGGCTACAATCTTGCCATTCCCAAAGAGGGGGAACGTCTTCTTCATCAAAGCCCTTTATATCCGGGCAAAAAGACTGGTGATTGGTGCGTTTCAAAAGCAATTCAGCGACATATGGACTTAGGAATTCCAAAAGAAAAGATACTAATGGGGATTCCTTTCTTCGGAAGAGGGCTCAAGCCCTTTCCGTCTGAAGTAGACCATTGTGATTTTGACAAGTATTCTGAAGGTCTTCATATAGTTTGGGATGATGAATCGCAGGCTCCTTACTATGCCGACAGACAAGGAAACCTAATACTTGGCTTTGACAATGAACGCTCAATGGCTGCGAAATTCGACTTCATACGCACAAACGATATCCCGGGAGTCTTTATCTGGTGTTTTGAATCAGACTATGACGATCACCGACTCAGCAAGAGTATCCAAAAGCTAAGAAAATAAGAGTCCATCTACAAAAATAGGACACACGCCCGATGACGTGTGTCCTATTTTTTCAACAAATTATCCTTACTTGTTAAGATTCTCCAAGAAATTGACTTCCACAATGCGAAGTTCACCGCCAGTCTTGTCGCCATCCTTTGCCTTGAAAAGGTCAAGTTCGCCGGCTGCCGGTTCCACAACCTCCACAATCTGGCCGAATGCATCGCTATCAGCGGTCGAGCCTTTCAATCGGATTGTTATGTCGCGAGCCCTTACCGGACGAGTCTTAAGATGCACATAGCCAAGCGAACGATCGGTATCTCCGCTCCAAATCATTTCGTCGCCTGCAAAAATCTCAAGAGGATATGAGCGCTGACGCCATCCAGTCAGCTTGATATTGATCTCATCTATCTCAGCAGCACGTTCCAATTCATATTTTATCCAAGCTGTCTCAAGGTGACCATCGTTGCGCCATTCGCTCAACTCATTATCATCCCAACTATTGCCAACAGACTCCTGATTCACCCCTGCGGTAGCAGACTTAACACGGACATCAATCTTCTTATCATAGTATGAAGGGGTTGAGGGAGTGGCACCACGATCATAGCGTGATTTCAGAGTCTTAGCCGGGAAATGCTTGCTGAGTCCATCCTTAACTTCCACCGGAATTGTGTTAAACTCGACAGATTCTTCACCTAATCCTTTAGCCTTGGCTGTCACCTTGACATTGCCAGACTCCGGAGTAGAACGCACAAGCACACGTGTGATGCCACATTCCACAGGAAGCGATGTAGCAAACGCGAAGTTATCATCTCCCTGCGCTATACCGCCTCGCCATTCAGCCGGGCCGGAGATTGAGAAATCGATCATATCATTAGCAAGCGGGCATCGCTGACCATTTTCATCCACTACTTCCACCTGAAGGATAGCTATATCAGCACCATCGGCATATGTGCCTTCCGGACCTTGCATAAGTGTCAGCTTGAGATTTTTGGGGTCTCCGGCAGTGGTATGTGAGAATCGGCTTGTCTCCTTTCCGGTCTTATCAAAACTTACTGCCTCAATCTTTCCGGGCTCCCACTGTATGCTGTCGAATGTAAACAGGAATTCATAATCTCGTTTTGGAGCTTTCTGAGGTTTCCCATTTACGAAGAGTGCTACGCTATCACCTGTAGATACCACATACACAGGCTTAATGACGTCAGGAGCATAATTCCAATGACCTATGATGTAGGTGCCGTCACCTTCCACGTCGACCCATCCATCCCACATCACTTTGTGCGCATAGTAGGCATCCTTGGGAATTCGGAGTGGGTCAACCACACCGCTTCTTCGATAGTTTTCCGCTCCTCGGCAATGTGTCTGAGTGTCGGAGAAAATAATCTTCGCACCTCCAGAATTCACACGCCTTCCCATGCCGGGACGCTCGCGATAGAAATCATACCAACGACGCACCATTTCCACAGCAAGCTGGTCTTGGTTCTGATTATAGGCAGATGCATCTGCATTGCGGTAAAGGGGGCCATCACCATGCTTATGATATGGATAGCTCCAGTCGTCCCAATATTTACGCAATCCTTCGTCACGACAATATTCCGTTTGCACCATAGGATGGTGTTCACTCAGATTGACATAAAGCATCTCTCCTCCATATTCAGCCTCGCGGATATCAAGCATCTCACGCGAACCTATTGCGCGACCTCCATGAGGGTCGTATTGGTCTCGAATTTCACGCATTTCAAGCATATGGTCGCGTGATATTGATTCATTACCGCTCTCGTAGAAGATTACGCTTGGATGATTGCGGAAATAGATGATCATATCGCGCATCAACTCTTTACGCTGTCCCCATCTGCGATCATTGACATCTTTCTCGGAGTCACCAGCCGGCAACATTTGCATGACTCCCACACGGTCGCATGATTCGGCATCCTGTTTCCATGCCGTCACGTGCATCCATCGGAAGAAGTTGGCATTATGATCGATCAGCATACCGTTGGAGTAATCGCTCATCCATGGCGGAACCGACATTCCTACACCGGGCCATTCATTGCTGGTGCGCTGGGCATAACCCTTCATTTGAAGAACTCGGTCGTTGAGCCATATCTTTCCATCACCGAAGCGAGTCTTTCTGAAACCGGTACGGGTAGTGACCTCATCTGCAAGCTTTCCATCTACAATGAGGCGTGTCTTGACATCATAGAGATATCCATAACCCCAGCTCCAGAAATTCAGTCCTGTCAATTTGTCAGAAGCAGAAAGCGTCACAGTCTCACCGGGCGCGACTTTTATAGGATTGCTGCTAAAGTTGCCAATTGTTTTGCCATCAGCATCAATCACTTCCACATCATAACCTATGGTCACAGTCTTTTTAGATTCATTCTTGACTTCACTTTCAGCGTTGATTGTAGCCCTGCGACTTGCCACATCAATATCGGTTGCATAGATATATGTGCCGGTAGTGCCGAGATTGCTAAATAAAGGGAGGGTCTGATATACTTTGTCGGTAGTATGGAGCCATACATTTTTTGGAATGCCACCATAATTGACATTGAAGTTCTTATCGTTCCATTGATAGCGTTGATTTGTCTCTCGCTCATGATAAGTCCAACTATTGTCAACTCTCACAGCTAAGACATTTTCCCCACCGTAATTTATGTAGGGTGTAAGGTCAAAACCCACTGCCATTACTCCATTTTCATGATAGCCAAGAGGATGCCCATTGAGATAGAAATCAGCACCTTGACGCACTCCCTCAAACTCTACAAACACCTTCTGACCATTCGCCTCTTTCGGCAATTTGAAGTGCTTACGATACCATACCACAGTATCAGTCAAATCTGCGATAGGAACCTTAAATGCCTCATCTTCATTGAATGCTCGAGGGAGAGTGATACTGTTCCACTCCTTGTCATCAAACGCCTTTAGATCAGCCCCCTTGACATCTCCAACCTTAAGCCGCCAATCGCTATTGAAGTTATACTTCTCGCGAGGTGCACCCCAAAGCGTGCAGACTGCCGACATAAGCGACACCGCAATAAGCAAAAAATTTTTTTTCATAATTAGGTCAGTCATTAATGTTAAGGACGCACGAACCCCAGCCGTACGTCCTTAAATATAAAATCTTTACAACGATTTCTAATCAAAAGTTGTCGAAACGGTAGACGATAGTGCGGTGGTAAGGAGCATCCGGAGATACTCTTGGCGATGGGAATGCAGCATGACTGGGAGCATCGGGGAATCCCTGCGCTTCCATAGCCACTCCTTCATAATCCTCATAGCTGCGACCTGCAACATTTGCAGGGGAGCCAGAAAGGTAATTACCAGTATACACTTGCACGCCTGGCTGGTCGGTGAGGACTGTCATGCGACGGCGAGATTTTGGAGAGCGAAGCACACAAGCCTCACGAAGCTCACCATTCGGTCCATCCACACAGAAGCAATGGTCGTAACCTTTGCCATATTTAAGAGGAGCGAAATCCTTGTTGATATCCTGTCCGAGAGTCTTGAACTCAGTGAAATCCATCGGAGTAGCAGCCACTGGGGCCATCTCTCCGCTCGGGATAAGAGTTTCATCGCCCGGAAGGAAATATGCAGCGTTCAGCTTAAGCTCATGACCAAGCACTGAATTAGGTTCAGCGCCATCAGCTCCTTCGAGATTGAAATATGCATGGTTGGTGAGATTGACCACTGTCTTGGCATCAGAGGTAGCCGAAAGGTCGATAGTCAACTCATTATCATCATTCCAAGTATACTTTACTTCAGCTGTAAGATTGCCTGGATATCCCATCTCTCCATCTTTTGAATGATAGCGGAAAAGCACACCATCGGGCACTTCTTCCGATTCCCAAATCTGATTCTGGAAACCCTGAGGGCCACCATGAAGATGATTCGGACCATTATTTATCGGGAGATCGTAGGTGATGCCATCTATCTGAAGCTTACCTTTACAGATACGGTTGGCAAAGCGCCCCGGAGTCTTGCCTGCACAAGGACCGTCAGCAAGATAGCTTGCAGGATCAGCATAGCGTAGAGTTACATTTTCAATCTTACCATTCGCATCAGGCACCGAAACCTCTGTAATACCGGCTCCAAGAGAGGATAGCTCAACAGAAGCTCCCTTTGCATTTGTAAGTCGGTAAAGAGTCACCTCCCCTATCGGAGAGGCGACCTTACGTATTGTAGTTTCCATATTGGATCAATCCTCAAGTTTACGAGCACCGTCAGAAATAACCACATCGTAGATCATAGGAGCATGACCATATTTGTCTTCAAAACGCTCTGTGATTTCCTCTACAAACTTATCGTGGAGATCATTCTTCACGAGGTTGATTGTGCAGCCACCGAAACCGCCACCCATAATACGGCTACCGGTCACTCCAAGTTTCTTTGCCTCATCATTGAGGAAGTCAAGCTCTACACAGCTAACTTCATAATCTTTCGAAAGACCCTCATGAGTCTCATACATCTTCTTTCCTACTGTCTCATAGTCGCCGGCAACGAGAGCGTCGCAGACAGCGAGCACACGAGCCTCTTCGCCAATCACAAACTTAGCACGCTTGTAGTCTTCTTCAGAAATCTTATCCTTAATGGCGTCGAGTTCTTCCATTGAAGCGCCACGGAGTGAAGGACGTCCAAGAGCAGCAGCTACGCGCTCGCAGCTTTCGCGACGTTTGTTGTAGGGAGAATCCTTGAGCTCATGCTTCACGCGTGAGTCAACAAGCACGAGACGATAGTCTTCCGGATTGAACGGGAAGTATTCGAATTCAGAGCTGCGGCAGTCAAGACGCATAAGATTGCCTTTCTTTCCCATTACGGAAGCGAACTGGTCCATGATGCCACACTTCACACCGCAATAATTGTGTTCTGTGCTCTGGCCAATGCGAGCGAGCTCAAACTTATCGATTTTATTGTCGTTGAAAAGATCATTGAGAGCAAAAGCAAAGCAGCTTTCAAGAGCAGCTGATGATGAAAGACCGGCTCCAAGAGGAACATTTCCGGCAAAGACAGCGTCAAAACCTTCTACTTTACCGCCACGCTTGATAATCTCGCGGCATACGCCAAACACATAGCGTGCCCAGCTCTGGGAAGGAGCATCTTCTTCATTAAGGCCAAACTCAGCATAATCATCGATATCGATAGAATACACACGCACCTTGTCTGTACCATTAGGTTTGATTTCAGCCATAATCACTTTGTCGATTGCGCCCGGGAACACGTAGCCTTCATTATAGTCGGTGTGTTCGCCAATAAGGTTGATACGGCCGGCAGAAGCATACATGCTGCCGTGGTCGCCGAAGCGCTGGAGGAAAAGCTCGTTGATTTTTTCTTTCATGATTTATTATATTTTAAAGTTGTTTGTTTAATTATGAGTTCTATTAGTCTTATTAGTCTTATATGACTTCTAATGATGAGGAGGCTTATTCTATGGGAATGGTCAGCTTCGCGGGCTTGAGACCTTTAGATTTAGCTTCGAGAGTGAGAGTCCCAGGCTTATCGCCACTCTTGACAATGACTGTGGCTGCCCCGCTGAAGAGGTCCATGACCGGCTTATTGAAATCGCGGAGCGAAGTCGGATCGCCATTGGCAGTAGCGCGGAATGTGCCATCGCCCGTCACATTAAATGTCACTTCAGGCTCAGCGTCAGGCACAATGTTTCCATCCTTGTCCACAACCTGCACAGTGACATAAGCAAGGTCATCGCCATTGCCCTGAAGTGAGTTGCGGTTGGATGTAAGTTTGATGGCGTATGGCTTTCCTGCAGTGCGCACCACAGCTTCTCCAGCTACTGATCCGTCAGCATTATAAGCGATAGCCTTGACTTCACCCGGCTCATAGACTGTCTCATTCCACATCAGGCGATAGCGGTTCATATTTGAGGAGTCGTTCTTCTCGCGTATGCCCTGGCTCTTTCCATTGATAAAGAGTTCTGCCTTTGGAGCGTCTGTGTATACAAATACGGGAGTCACTTCCCCTTCGCGACCTTTCCAATTCCAGTGAGGAAGGATATGGAGAGTATGGTCTTTCTCATTCCATTTCGAGCGATAGAGATAGAAGCGGTCTTTAGGAAGCGAAGCAAGGTCGAAGATGCCGAAATATGAGCTGTGGCTTGGCCATGCGTCAGTATCGTAGGGGGATGGTTCTCCAAGATAGTCGAAACCGGTCCATACGAATTGTCCCATATCCCACGGATAATCGTCGGCAGCGGCAAAATCATCGTCGGGGATGTTGCTCCATGAGCAATATTCCACATCATAACCGGAGCTTTGGTTGTCGGGACGGGTCACGTCGTAGGCTTTCTCTACCGGGAAATAGTATTTGCCTCGACTGGAAACAGTAGAAGATGTTTCGGAACCAAGTAGGATGTTCTGTGGAAGTTTGCCGATAGCCTCTGGATACATATGAACGCGGTAGTTGAAGCCGGGCACGTCGAGAGCAGCCGCGAAACCGTTAGTCGTCACTGCTTTCACTTGGTCCATGCCGCACGTTACGGGACGCGTAGGATCTTCGCGATGCACTATATCCTGAAGGAAAGTAAGCTCCTTAAGGCCATCAGGTCCCCATTGTGAAGGCACCTCATTACCTATCGACCACATCACCACCGAGGGATTATTACGGTATTGGCGCACCATATTCTCAACGTCGCGCTCAGCCCACTCATCAAAGATAGTTCCGTAGCCATTCTTTGATTTGGGTCGGAAACCCCAGTCGTCGAATGGCTCGAGCATCATCATAAGGCCGAGTTCGTCGCAGAGTTCGACGAGTTCGGGAGCCGGCATATTGTGGGCAGTACGGACAGCATTCGCGCCCATATCCTTGAGAAGCTCGAGTTGATGGCGGAGGGCAGACTTATTGACAGCTGCACCAAGCGGACCCAAGTCATGGTGGTTGCACACTCCTTTAAACTGAATCTTCTCGCCATTTAGGAAGAAGCCCTCGCCTGCCCTTACCTCTACGCTGCGAATACCAAAGCGAGTGGAATATTCGTCGGCTGTTTTGCCGTCAACAATCACTTTAGTTGTGGCATGATAGAGTGCGGGATTATCAGGATTCCAGAGATCAGGATTATTGACCCGGAAATTCTGTGTCAGATTAACTCCCGGATAAATTTTGTATTCATGGGTATCAGTGGCTACCACCTTCCCGTCAGGTGCAGTGATTTCAGTTGTCAAAGTCACGATATCACCTTTGTTGACACCCTCGAGAGAAGTCACAAGATGTACTGTTGCATATTCTTTGCTGACGTATGGAGTAGTGAGTTGAGTGCCCCATACCGGCACATGCACCTTGTCAGTAGCCAGCAATTTGACATTGCGATAGATGCCGGCACCAGGATACCAACGTGAAGACATCGGTTTATTTTCAAGCGAGACCTCAAGAAGGTTCTCCCCTGCCTTCACCATTGGAGTTATATCTACATAGAAAGAATTGTATCCATATGGCCACATAGTGGCAAGATTGCCATTGACATACACATGCGCATTGCTCATCGCTCCGTCGAAGACAAGAGCATAGCTACGGTCAGGAGTGTCAGGGATATTGAATGTTGTGGTATAGAAACCTTTGCCTACATATGGCAATCCACCGGTACGGCCGGTTTTCCATGTTGCAACTTTTTCACCATTCTGCTCGACGGCAACTTTCTGAAGATCGTTCTCGCGATCAAAGGGGCCATATATAGCCCAATCATGCGGAACAGTGACAGACTGCCAACGGACGGAATCCTGAGAAAAGTTCCAATTCTTTAGTAGAGTCTCCGACCTTTCCGATGCGTAAGATGCAAGGGCAAAGATAGAGATTGCTGCGCAGAGTATTTTCTTCATCAGCTCGGTATCTGAATTTTAGGGTTATTAGGTTGTCGCAAAGTTCGGAGGCGAAAGAGAACACATCATGCATTCTCCCATCTACCACGATTTGCGAAAGAATACACAAAGATAGGAAAAATATTACGATTGACCAAACAATTATGGACAATTTAATAAAATTAGAACCCTTCTCATAAATTTGAGAGCCACCGTGGTCGATGGGTAGGCGCGATTTGTGGATTTTGAGGGATGTGGTACAGCGAGATACAAAAAGTTGTAGTGCACTACATTTACACCACAACTTCAAAAATAAGTAGCTCGCAAAAATTAATGATATGATAAATGCGAGATAATCTTGAGGCAGG
>CAZGGB010000097.1:0-11529 GCA_964525115.1 uncultured Sangeribacter sp.
CTAATGATATGATGAACGCTCAAGACATCAAGAACGGCACCTGCATCCGCATGGATGGCCAACTCTATTTCGTTATCGAATTCCTTCACGTTAAGCCCGGCAAAGGCAACACTTTCATGCGCACAAAGCTTAAGAATGTTGTTGACGGCCGTGTGCTTGAACGTAGATTCAACATCGGTGAGAAACTCGAAGACGTGCGTGTAGAACGCCGCCCCTACTCTTATCTCTATCAAGATGGCGCTGACGACATCTTCATGGATCAGGAGACTTACGACCAGATTCCAATCAAGCGTGACCTCGTGACTGGCGCTCCATTCATGAAAGAAGGCGATATCGTGGAAGTGGTTCGTGACGCATCTACCGACACTGTCCTTTTCGCTGAAATGCCTATCAAAACTAAGCTCGCTGTCACTTACACAGAACCGGGTCTTAAAGGCGACACTGCAACAAACACACTCAAACCGGCTACTGTTGAGACTGGCGCTGAAGTGCGTGTCCCTCTCTTCATCAACACCGGTGAGGTAATCGAAATCGATACCCGCGACGGCTCATACGTAGGCCGAGTTAAAGCTTAATAATTATTCCATGCCCATACTGTTTTCCATAATTGTTCCGGTCTACAACCGCCCGGATGAAGTGAAAGAACTTATGGCGAGCCTCGCTTGCCAAACCGACCACGGATTTGAGGTCGTGATTGTGGAAGACGGAAGCTCTATACCCTGCAAAGCGGAAGCCGAGACTTATGTCCCGGCGGTCGCTTTGCAATATTTTTATAAAGACAATGAGGGTAGATCCCCTGCACGCAACTATGGTATGGACCATGCTCGGGGAGATTACTTCATTTTCGTAGACTCTGACTGCATTCTCCCTCCTGATTATATTGAAAAACTTCGCAAAGCCTTATCAGAGAAATGGCGCGATTGCTTCGGAGGGCCTGATGACGCACATGCCTCATTTTCCGACACCCAGAAGGCCATCAACTTTGCCATGACATCCTTTCTCACTACCGGCGGAATACGAGGAGGCAAGGTGCAGATGGAAAAGTTTGTACCTCGTACATTCAATATGGGTTTCTCCCGAGAAGTATATGAGAAAGTCGGTGGATTCCGTGAGATGTTTAGCGAGGACATTGATATGTCTACACGCATACGACTTGCAGGATTCTCGCCGGAGCTTATTCGCGATGTAAAAGTATTCCATAAACGACGCGGAAACCTCGCAAAATTCTGGAGGCAAGTTCATGTCTTCGGAATGTCGCGCATCACTCTTCAGCTTCTATATCCGGGAAGCATGAAAGCAGTGCATTGGGCGCCGGCAATATTCGTAGTCGGAGCTATTGCCATGATTATTGGCGCTTTTTTCAATCCTCTTTGGCTTATTCCTTTGGGTGTGTATATACTGGCTCTATGGATTTCAGCCATCATTTCTACTCGAAGTCTTAAAGTGGGCACAATGGCTGTGGCAGCCTCGATGGTGCAACTTTTTGGATATGGCACCGGGTTCATACGCGCATATGTTTGGAAAATACTCCTTCGCCATGGTCGCGACGAAGAGCAGGAGATAAAAATGAGAAAGGGAAAATGAAAAGGGAAGACTTCGGGCTTAACGTGCAAGAGCCGGAATTGCAACCTGGCGACACATCTGTGCGCACTATCAAAGAGATGGCTAAGGAAGAGCGTCCGCGTGAACGTGCCATCAACCATGGCATAGGATCTCTGACCACGGCTGAACTCCTTGCTCTTATCTTGCGTACCGGTCAACCGGGACTTCCAATCACTGACTTATGCCGTCAGCTAATGGACGATAATGATAATTCATTGCTTCGCCTCGAACGTCGCTCACGGAGTGAGCTTACTCTCACTAAAGGAATCGGAGATGCTAAAGCTCTCCAAATCGAAGCAATGATGGAAGTCATGCGTCGCTACCAAAAGGAGATCATAGACAAAGCGACCCGAAGACTTGATCAGATACAGACAGCAAAATGCATACACGACCGTATGCGCTACCGAATATCAAACCTCGACCATGAAGAAGTGTGGATTTTACTTCTCAACAGGCGCAATGAGGTGATAAAGGAATTCAGATTGACTTCTGGAAGTTCAATTGCCTCAGTCTTCGACACAAAGATGATCATCAAGCGCGCTCTTCTCGAAGATGCTCAAGGATTGGTGATGTGTCACAATCATCCTTCCGGCACGCTACGTCCCTCGCCACAGGATGACAATATCACGCGTAAACTCATAGAAGCTTGCAAGACCATGGACCTTCGCATGCTCGACCATGTTATTATCACCGTAGGAGGATATTACTCCTACTCTGAAGAAGGACGAATCTAATCCAATTTTCTTAATGAAAAAAATGCGACTCAAAAAAGCCGCATTTATTTATATTCAATAATTTAGAATTCAAAATTTCTTCCTACATCTTTACCTAAGGAAATCAACCGTTAAACCAGTTGGCGAGATCTCCAAATGTACCGATTGCAAAGAGCCAATAGAGAATGATGAAGATCAATACGATAACCCCGAGCCAAACCCAAAGACGGCTGCTGCGCGGAGTGTCTACATCATTATTCTGACGACTCTCCTGAAGATTCTTTCCGGCTCTTCTCATCTCATCGAATGCTTTATTTTCTTTTTCCTGAAGATTCTTATTTTCCATAGTATCCATGGTTTTAATTAATTTAGTTTATAGTTTATTGTTTCGTTCATATCTAAAACGCCAATCCCCATTATTATGTTCAAAATATGTTAAAAAATTTAGAATGGCACCACATCTCCCGCTCCATCGGGCATAATATCAGGTGCAGCACCTTTCGAAACCGGATCTTCAGCAAAGTTGAAGTTTGTTCCCCCTTGAGCAAATTTTGAAGCTATGTTGTCGCCTTCCTTGCCTCCCTCCGAATTCATCTTTGACTGAAACTCCATCTTAGTGCCCCCGCCAGTCTCTCCAAGGGCATTCTGCACTACATTGTAACCTTCTTGCCAGTTCTCAAACTTTGCATATTTCGAGACAAACCTTAATTTCACGTCTCCGACGGCACCGCTTCTATGCTTGGCTACGATCAATTCTGCCAGTCCGCGAATATTGTTTCCCTGTGCATCTTCACTGCTTTTTGTGTAATACTCAGGACGATGAATGAAACATACTATATCGGCATCCTGCTCTATCGCTCCTGATTCTCGAAGGTCAGAAAGAACCGGACGCTTATCCTCACGTGTCTCAGTGCTACGATTAAGCTGAGAAAGCGCTATTACAGGAATATTTAGCTCTTTTGCCAAAGCCTTAAGAGAACGCGATATTGTCGACACCTCTTGCTCACGGCTTCCAAGTTTCAATCCTCCTGCACTCATAAGCTGAAGATAATCGATCATTATCATCTTGACGCCATGTTCTCGCACCAATCTCCGCGCCTTTGTCCGGAGCTCAGTGATGCTAAGGCCTGGAGTCTCATCAAGATAGAGAGGTGCTGAATACACATTCTTTAGTGAAGCATTCAGGCGATCCCACTCCTCATTGCTAAGCTGACCACTTTTAATTTTCTCGCCTTCAAGACTTGCAACATTAGAAAGCAGACGCTTTACGAGCTGCACATTTGCCATCTCAAGGGTAAAAATTGCGACCGGGATATTATATGTCACCGTCATCTCCTTTGCCATTGAAAGCACAAATGCCGTCTTACCCATCGCCGGACGAGCCGCAATGATAATAAGGTCAGACGGCTGCCAGCCCGATGTCATCTTGTCAAGATCAGTATAGCCGGTCCGCAGACCCGACAGTCCGGAAGATGAATTGGCAGCAGTCTGAATCTGCTCTATCGCCAGATTGATCACTGGGTCAATCTGCGTCACCTCCCTTTTTATCTGATTCTGAGAAATATCGAAAAGCAACGCTTCCGCCTCCTGAAGAAGGTCGTCGATATCATTTCCTTCGTCGAATGCTTTGGTTTCGATATTGGTAGCATAAGTGATAAGCCGGCGTGCAAGATATTTTTGAGCTACTATCTTTGCGTGATACTCAACATTGGCAGCTGAATATATGTTGGATGTAAGACTTGTGATCTTTATGGCTCCTCCAACTTCCTCAAGCTCTCCATTTGCTCTTAATTGTTCTACCACCGTCAGCATATCAATCGGCCTCTGCGAAAGGCCAAGCTGCATGATAGCATTAAATATCTTCTGATTGGTTGGATCATAAAAGCTCTCAGGCGAAAGGATATCGCACACGTTCATATACGCATCCTTTTCAATCATGAGCGCACCAAGCACTGCCTCCTCAAGATCCGTATCGCGAGGTGGAAGCTTTCCCGTAGGGTCAGTCATGGGAGGTGCCTGCCGGCGCCCCCCACGCTTCTGATAATTATTCTGCTCTATAGCCATCAAATTTTCTAAATACTCTCCCCAAATCTAATTTATAATTTATCATTGATCATTGGTTCGAAGTGCCTCTACCTCTTCCGTTGTCATCGGTATTCCGGGACCAAGCCTACGGTGTCCGTCAGCCGTCACGAGGTAATCCTCCTCATTGCGCACACCTCCAAATCCAAGCCACTTCTCAGCCTCTTGGAAGTTGATGAAATCTTTGTGTCTCCCTTCGCTCTTCCATAGCTCTGTCAATTCTGGCATAAAATATATCCCCGGCTCTATCGTGAATACATATCCTTCTTCAAGAGGGCGGGCAAGTCGTAATGACTTAAAGCCAAACACTGTTGACTTTGGCTGTCCATCATAGCCAACCCATACCTCACCAAGATTCTCCATGTCATGCACGTCGAGGCCCATCATATGGCCTAAACCGGTAGGAAAGAACATAGCGTGTGCACCGGCATTGATAGCCTCTTCGATGTCTCCTTTCATAATACCCATATCCTTGAGACCGGTCGCAATAGTGCGAGCTGCCTGCATATGCACATCACGGAATGCGACACCTGGTCGAAGCATTGCCACTGCGTCGCGTGAAGCAGCTTGCTGTAGATCGTAGATAGCTTTCTGACGATCCGTATAACGCAAGTCGACTGGCGATGTAGACGACATATCTCCCGCATAACCCATAGCGGTCTCAGCACCGGCATCGAGAAGGAAAAGCTGTCCTGAACGCAAGGTGTTGTTATAGCTGTGATTGTGTAGAATTTCTCCATGTACAGTGGCTATCGTAGGGAAAGAACAGCGCATTCCGTTTTCGGTTGCGACTTTTTCCACAATAGCCTTCATCTGATATTCGGTCAAACCGGGACGCGCCGCCTTCATGGCTGCCTTATGCATGAGAGCGGTCACTTCACAAGCCTTTTCAATCTCTGCAATCTCTTCAGCACTCTTATGATTGCGCATATCTACGACTGCCTTTATCAAAGGTACTGAAGGCACCGCTCCACCTGGCTGTAAACCTAAAAGCTCCATAAGCTTCAGTTCATGATCAGCTCTATAATAAGGTATATAGTGGATTGGAGATGCAGACTCTCTCGCCTTGTCAAGATATGTACGCAATTGGGAAGAAGGACGCACATCTGTCACTCCTGCCTTCGCCGCAAGTTCGTGCAGTGTCGGCTGATTGCCGGTCCACACAATAGCATCTATTGTAAGTTCATCACCAAAGATTATGTCTCGATCATTATCTACGTCGATCACTGCATTCAATCCGTCATGGTTCAGTCCGAAATAATAAAGGAAAGTCGAATCCTGACGGAATTCATACTCATTGTCACGATAGTTCATGCCTACGAGGTCATTGCCAAGAAGGAGCACAACCCCTGTGCCAAGACGCTTCTTTAGCTCTGCACGTCGGCTGATATAGGTTTCAGGTGAAAACATAAGCTATAATATTAGTCGTTTCTGCAAAGTTAATGCAAAAAAACGAAAAATGAAAATTCAACCCTAAATTCTATGAAATTTATTTCTTCATCATAACTTATAAAACAAAAAATCCCGGAAGAAACAAATCCTCCGAGACTAATCATTTATAGATGTTCTATAAAAACAGGCTTACACCTTATACAAGCGTAACTACTATCTCTTCATCATTTTCTGAGAGAGAAATCTTTCCTTCGCGGCCGAGCCATCCAAGAGCTGCCATAAGTTCATCTTTTTTGAGTTTGGTAGCCTTCTTAAGACTCTTCATTCCAAGTCCATCGGTCGGATTTGTTTCAAGGGCTTTGTAAACTTCGCCAGCCCATGTTCCTATTGATTCAATTGTCATAATTTCTAATAAAATTAATATTGGTTTACGTTTTGTTATTTCTATCACTTTCTATACTAAGACAACAACCTATCAACGTAAAAGTTTAATTATTCTTTCCGCCTCTGCAGTATCGCCAATATTTCCACTCCCAAAATCTTCTCTCGCCGTCATATATTTGAAGAATAAAACTCTTCCTACTCTGTCACGCAGTTGCTCTGTAGAAAGTCTTCCACTCCTCACTTCTTCTGCAAGAATCATCACTTCCTCCTCAGTGTTTGCCGGTGCCAAAACAATATCTGCCCCTGCTATTATGGCATCGGCTGCCCTATTGCCACCGGCTCCAGCCATATTCATTGCATCTGTGACTATCAACCCTTTGAATCCCATCTCGTCCCTGACAAGGTTTTTCAAAATTTTTTCTGAGACAGTCACTGGGGCTTCATTATCATCAAGCGCCGGCACATAGAGGTGTCCCATCATTATAGCACTCAGTCCATTCCCCATATACTCTTTGAAAGGAAGTAAATCCGTAGACTCAAGATCATCTCTTGTCTTTACCACAGCGGGCAGTCGCTTATGGGAATCAGCATCCGCCGATCCATGACCGGGGAAATGCTTAGCCACACTCAACACCCCTCCCGATTCAATCCCTTTAGCATAAGCCACTCCAAGTTCAGAAGCCCTTTCTGCATCACGCCCGAAACTTCTCGAGCCTATTCCGGAACGTCTTTTGCCTGCTGGAAGCACATCAAGCACCGGTCCAAGCACCATGTTTATGCCAATCTCACGGCATTCTCTTGCCACTTCATAGCCATAGTCAAAAAGAGCCGTTTCATCGGCATTTTCAGCAATTCTGCCGTTATGCGGGAACTCAGGTGTACCCTCCAGTCGCATAGCAAGCCCCCATTCGGCATCAATTGCTATAAAGGGTGGAGCCGCAAGTATTTTCCTTAGACTATCAACTATCGCGCGTGCCGACTCTACATTGCCTTTTAGCAAGACTATCCCCCCGACGTGACTGTCTGTAGCATACTTTTTTAGCAGACGCAAAGCATCAGGGGAATCATCAGCATAGACTGCCGGCATAATTAGTTGACCGCACATTTCCTCTACTGTCATGCAGTCCATGATCGAATCAGCCCATAGGCGAGCATCAATACTGATATCATGCTCTGCCTGAACTGAGTCAAGTTCAAACACTTGTGTGCTGTCGCTATCTTCATGATTAGATATGACCATGCCATTACGGCATCCTCCTAAGAGGATACACCCACACATAATAGCTATGGCCAAATATCTAAGCATCGTCTAAACTACTTTTTCTGATTAATGACACACGCGTAGCGCGCCTTTCAAGGCTCACGTGCTCTTACTCTTCATTTTTCATATATATGAATCTGGGATTTGGATCTGCCATCATTGGCACCCCAAGACGTGTCAGTTCCTTTACATATCGAATGATGGGCACACATACTTCTGTCTCACCCGTATAAATCCATTCTCCATTGGCCATCGACCGCATATCGTCGTTGCCCCATGCCACATAATCAATTGTGGCAACCGTATATGTCTGGTCAGGGTCAATTTCTTTCAAGTCAAGAAGCACACGCTCCACATTGCGGTCGCTGTCGCACACCACTTTCACCTCATGGCTTATCGCTTCTCCACCTTTTTTTGCCGCCACCTTCATGGTCTCAATTATGTCTTTACCGGATATTCTCATCACGACAAACCGATTGCTGAAGGGATATGTACTGAGTATCTCACCTGTATTGACATCACCTTTAGGAATGGCATTGCGTATTCCACCGACATTCATAATTGCAAAGTCAAGCTTGGGAGTATCCGGCTTTATCTGACGTATCGAATCAAGCACAAGATTGCCATACCAGCTGCCGAAGTCTGCTGTCCAATTCGGGAAAGTCCCTGTTCTGCTATTATTAATAAAGTCATGGGCTGCAAATCCAATAACATCGCCGGTCACTACAGAAAGGGAGTCGGTAAACGGTTGAATAAAATTTTTAATTTTCTGATCGAGTCGACTTTCCGGGAATCGGTCGGTCACTTCTATGAGAGAATAATCATAGTCTGCTGGAGTCGAAGTCTTAAGTTGATCAAGATCCAATCTTATCTGACCAATGTATTTACCTGATTTTCCTGTTTGCACGATGAGCACCGGACGCCCTTCAGCATTCTCCACTAAACTTGGATATTGTTGTGGATTCTTAGGATCGATAAGCGTATGGCTATGGCCTCCTATAATAATATCTATATCTTTTGAGGCTTTGGCCAATTCCGGATCGGTAGTCTTGTCATTATCTTTAGTATATCCTATATGGGTGACAGCTACTACAAGATCACATTTCTTCTTTTTCTTCAGATACTCGGCAGTCTGATTGGCAGTCTCAATCACATTCTTAAAATCCATGCCCTCATAGTTTTGCTGCGATATGATTGATTCTGGATCTATATTTATGCCAAGGAAGCCGATTTTCTTGCCTGATATATTTTTGATAGTATATGGCTTGAAAAGTCCCTCTGCCGGTGTTCCTGTAAAATCATAATTGGCAGAAAGACGTTCCGACTTAAGAGTCCGCTCCTTATCAGCAAGAGCCTGAAGCCCATTGTCAAATTCATGATTGCCTAGAATGCTGATATCCACTCCCAGCAAATTTTGCAGAGGATACTCCACATCTCCTTTAAAAAACTTAAAATAGAGCGTGCCCTGCACTTTGTCGCCGGCATCGATCAGCACTACATCCTTATTTGCATTCTTTACAGAATCGATTATAGCCTTTCGCTGAAGCACACCTCCCCTACCGTCGGCATCCGGAAGAATCAGTGAATGCGTGTCATTAGTATGCAATATCACTAAATCGCGGGCAGCGGCTCCTAAAGCCACCCCCGCGATCATTGCCGTGATGATTATCTTTTTCATCACCTATAATTATAATTTATCATTTATGATTAATCATTTATCATTGGATATCAGGTTCTCGCCCGTCATCTCCTTAGGCTGTTCCAGTCCAAGTATGTGGAGAAGCGAAGGAGCCACGTCGGCAAGACGCCCGTTTTTCACCTTTGCATTCTTGTCGCCTACATAAATAAATGGAACAGGATTGAGAGAATGCGCAGTGTTTGGCGAGCCATCTTCATTAAGGGCATGATCGGCATTGCCATGATCGGCTATAATGATGCTCTCATAGCCATGAGCCAACGCTGCGGTGATCACCTTTTTCACACATTCGTCGAGCGTCTCTACTGCCTTCTGGATAGCTGGATACACACCCGTATGGCCCACCATATCTCCGTTGGCAAAGTTCACAACTATGAAATTAAACTTTTCACTGTCGATAGCTTCCACAAGCTTCTCGGTCACTTCGGGAGCTGACATTTCAGGCTTAAGATCATATGTGGCAACTTTGGGAGAAGGAACAAGCACGCGGTCTTCTCCATCAAATGGAGCCTCACGGCCTCCATTGAAGAAGAATGTCACATGGGCATATTTCTCTGTCTCTGCTATGTGGAGCTGCTTAAGTTGCTTTGCAGAAAGGTATTCAGCAAGGGTGTTTGCTACGTCTTCCTTCGGGAACAGTATATGCACACCTGTGAAACTACTGTCATAAGGAGTCATGCAGTAATACTGAAGATCAGGAATTGTGTTCATTCCTGCTTCTGGATGCTGGGTAAGCACTGTTGTGAGCTCTTTTGCTCGGTCGTTGCGATAATTGAAGAAAATCACTACATGCCCTGCTCCAATACGGCCATCTACTTTATCATTGACGATAGGCTTCATAAACTCGTCAGTGATACACTCTGCATAATAATCCTCTACAGTCTTCACAACTTCAGAAGTTTCCTTGCCTGCTCCGTAGATGAGAAGATTATATGCCACTTTCACTCTATCCCAGTTCTTGTCGCGGTCCATTGCATAGTATCGTCCGATGACCGATGCTATTGTGCCTGCACTTTTAGCACAATGCTCCTCGACTTCTTTCAAATAACCGGCACCGCTCTTTGGATCGGTGTCACGGCCATCCATGAAAGCATGAATATACACCTTGTCAAGGCCATAAGCCTTTGCTGTGTCGCAAAGAGCAAAAAGATGATCAAGGCTTGAGTGTACACCGCCGGCTGACGTAAGACCCATAAAGTGAATAGGCATGCCTGTCTTCTGTGCATATCCGAAAGCACTCTTGATCTCCGGATTTTCCATAAAACTTCCGTCAGCGATTGCACGGTTGATCTTCACCAAATCCTGGTATACCACACGTCCGGCGCCGATATTAAGATGTCCAACTTCAGAATTGCCCATCTGTCCATCAGGAAGGCCTACGTTCTCGCCTGAGGCCTGAAGCTGTGAATTAGGATATTCAGCCACAAGGCTGTCAATGAAAGGAGTCGGAGTGTTGTAGATGGCATCATCTTTCTGATGATCGCCAATTCCGTATCCATCAAGGATAATCAAAAGAGCTTTTTTGTCCATATTTATTTGAGTTGTCAGTTTTCCGCTTCAGTTTTCAGAATCCCTATTAAGCATTCTTTGCTTTTTTAGCATTCCTATTCTTGCGACTGCAAATTTACACAAAAATCTGCATACAAACAAATATTTTACAACATTCCCCCGCTGAATAGTTACCGGAATCTGAAATAAAGTTAAATAAGTTTAATATAGTGTTTCCTCTCTTGCATATCTCAGATATTACCCCTAAATTTGCATCATAGCTTTCAAAGCAAGCAAGCTCTGATAGAAAGCTCACTATCATAGCTAATAATTATGAAAACCAACCAACAATGAAATCAACCCTAATTCCTCTCTTCTCATCCATAATACTCTTTATCCTTGGATACTCCAATGCCGGGGCTCAGACTTGCCGTGTATCTTCAGGCGTTTCAAGCGATGGGCTTCAGACCTACAAAGAAGTATTCGAATATGATTATGTTGAAGTTAAGCCATCATTCCCCGGTGGAAATGAAGCACTTCTTAACTACATCAACAAAAACCGTCAATATCCCGCCGACGCATACGAACGCGGCATCGAAGGGCGCGTCACTTGCAGTTTCGTAGTGAATGCCAACGGCAATATTTCCCATATCAAAGTCATTAAAGGCTGCAACAAATCCCTCAATGCTGAAGCAATTCGCCTCCTTGCTGAAATGCCATCCTGGCTTCCGGGCAGACATTCTACTCAATGCGTCCCCGTCCGCGTAGTGCATTCAATTCCTTTTCGAAAATAATGCTTTTACATCACTAATAAACAATGCCGCATTAACTGCGGCATTTTTTGTTGCTTTATATTAGTTAAGTAGCTCGCAAAAATTAATGATATGATAAATGCGAGATAATCTTGAGGC
>CAZGGB010000098.1:0-11466 GCA_964525115.1 uncultured Sangeribacter sp.
TTACTACAGATGTGATGCTATTACATCCGCCAAAAGCTCCTTCGCCTATCTTTGTAAGACTCGCAGGTAAATACAACGATGTTATATTTGTATGTGCAAATGCACAGGCCTCTATTATTGATAGATTTTCCGGTAGATTACCTGTTCTTAGCCGAGAATCCCTAAATGCTCCCCAGCGGATGTACTTCAGATTTTTAGGATAGTTCAGGTACATTATATTGCTTTCAAAAAAAGCGTCCTTTTGTATTTCTTCAATCGTGTTTGGCAAAACCATACCCCGTATCCTTGATCTCATAAAGGCTTCGACTCCGATAGCAGTAACTGTGTAAGTGTTCCCTTCATTATGAACTTCTCGTGGTATGCTAATGGAATCACATTCGTATCTGGAATTGCCATAAGTTACCGTAACACTCTTGCCATCAGGGTTAATACTATAAAAAATCTCAACATCTCCCCCCGTTATAGACGAAAAATCGTATGCCAATGCATAATTAGATGCGAGGCATCCTAATAATGCCATTGCTAAAACATGATAGCATTTCAAAAAATTCAAAAATCTTTTCATGATTAAATATTTAGAAAGCAAACTGAATATATAGGCGAGTGGAAGCAAATTTTCGATTAACCTTTCTATTGGAGTCGCTATCCTCGTCAAAATATGAGTCAAAATCGATGACATCAAATTTGGATTTACCCCAGTAGCCTTCAACTCCAAAGGCTACACGCCGATAATGAATACACCCACCAAATCGGAACATACCCATGTAGGCGTATGATCCTTCTGCCTCGCCATCATCATTTACTATATATGCTGATATAGTAGGCTGGACATGAAAATACATTGAGGCTCTGAGAAAGCGCAATTCGTTATTAAATGTGGAGAAGGGTGCAACTGAAGCTCTTGCTCCTAATCCGAATAGCCCCAGATTGAGTGACATTCTTCCCCCATTGCTATATTCTTTCCAATAGTCTTCATCATATCCAAAGCCTCCATTGGTGTCAGAGCCTAACCATCCACCGGAAGATGTACTGTCATGCTTCTTATATTTAGTATATGTTAGATCAAACCATGTTACATCGATCCCGAATTTCAACATTCCGGCAATGGGTTTCCCCGGAAACATATAGGATGTTCCTTTTGCAAGCGATACACTTAACTCACTTTTATCAACCGGATTTACATCATCACCTGTTGAAGCAAAATTGTAGGAGATCTTGGTGAATCGTCCGGGTCCCCATATTGATTTGAGACGTTCTTTATTTTCTATATTGGTCAGCTTGGCATCAAGTGCAGCCAGTTTTGCATCTCTTTCAGAAAGTTGCTGTTCAAGCACCGCTTCATGATCTTGTATTGTGGTATCCGTAGGTTCTTGTGCTTTTGCATTTAAGCACATGGAGAAAATTATGATTGATAATATCTTCCTTAACATAATTCTTGTTTTTGAGTTAAAGTTGGAGAAATTTCCGATTTCAGATTTTTTGATAATGCCATACCATGCGTTGGAATGAGTCATAATCATCATATGTTATTTTTGACTGCATAATCCAACCATTGTTATCTAAAAAATAATTATAGTGTAAGGTAGATTCATATTCCTCATGATAAATATCTTTTTCTATGATTCTTATAGATTTTACAAAATAAGATGGAGCAACTCCGAGCAGTCCGGAAAAACTTACAAGATCAGTAAACATTGGTACATTGGGATCCCATTGTTGATGTGTATTTTGGAATGGATAATATTCATAAAAAGCATGATAGGATTCATCTTCCCATTCTTCCTTCATCTCAATCATGCGTCCCATTGTATCCCATTTGAATTCAGATGTATATTTCCCATCCTCTACGATCTTAATTAAATGGCCACCATTGTCATAATCTATATTATAGGAGTATTTTTCTGCATTGTCATATCCAAAGTATACCATGGAGAATGATGTTATATATCCTTGTGAATTGAGATGAATATTTTCCCAGTTGATATCTTCTCCTTCTATGAAGAGTGAGATTGACAACGGAGAATAAGAAATCGTCATAAAATCTTCACTTCTTCTTAAATATGTTACGCGACCCTTATTATCGTAGGATACATCAACGAAATCTGATGAATTTGTGGATATGGAGGTCAGACGAAGATTATAGTTTTCGTCTTTAGCATCGTTCTTTGGTTCGCTTACAGAACATGCTGATGAGATGATGGCTAAGGCAGCCATCATAATTAGTTTGATTTTTGATTGTTTCATTCTAATATAGCTGTTTGTTAGAGTGTATAATTTGACGTTTCAAATATTACAGAAGTAAGACCTTTGCATCCACTAAATGAATAATCTCCAAAGCGAGTAACAGTATAGTTATTGTCACTATTTGATATAGTTGATGGAATTTTGATATCTCCTTTTACCTTAATGTTAGGATCTTCATATCCTACTTTAGTCTCACAAGTTTTTACTTCTTCGTCAATTAAGGTGTGACAGATTCCATAATATTCGAAATCATTTGCAAAAGAAGGAAGAGCAAGAATAATTGACAGCAACAGAAAAGTGAATTTTCTCATCAGTATTATTTGTTTATTGACCTCCGAATCCCTAAAAGGCCATAAAACAAAAAAAGCGCAGGATCCGTGCTGTTACTCGTCCCGCTATCATGGCATGTGGCATCGCCGTTTCATCGTAGAACGAGTAACGCAGAGCCTACGCCGTATGAATATAATGCACCAATTGGGATACGCAGACGCGTACCCTAACATTAGGCATGATAATCACACCCGAAGACATCTACCGTTACTTCATTCTTGACGATGATTTTGAAATTGCCACATTTCTGATAGCCAAGAATCAAGCGCAAGCAAACGCTCTCATTATGTAATGACCTCCCACGTTCCAGCTCCATGTGGAGTATCACGGCGATAGGTCAATGCAAATTTAGTAGATATTTTGCATTTATGCAAATTTTTATGAAATTTCCTCCGAATTTGACGCAGTTTTGTAACTAATGTATGAACCGAATTTGTAAAATAAAAATCTAAAAGGGAGGGTGCACAGTGTTTTTGAGCTGGAATATTGTAGAATATCAGGCTCAGAACTATATTTTCGCTCGGAACTTGCAGATATTCACAGAATTTTTAGTTGGCTACGCAGCTTTTTTATATGGCAAAATTTAATATTTCGAATATAACCGTAAACATTTGTTGTTTTTGTATAATCTTTATGGGTGTAGTCGAAATATTTATCGGATTTATTGCTTTTTTCGATTATAAGATGTAACTTTGTGGTGAAGTTATTTTTATTGATAAGGACTTTAATAGTTTCAGTTTCATTAAGACGGCACATGATCTTTATGCCCATGTGATTGAACTACTTCCAGCCGGAGAGGAAAATTATCTTCTTGTCGATGAGGTGCAGGATATAGAGGACTTTACCGGACCCTTAAAGGAATATCCCGGAATACATCATATACATTTGAGGGATTTTCTCAAAATGAAATTTTGAGTTTCGGGTATACCCGGAAGAAATTGGGAATTTTGGGGAAAGTTTGCGGGTATAGCCGAAACTTTTATAGAGTAGATATAAGGGGGTCGGAATGTCTCTCCTAAGTGTCTTATGGCCCAGGACTTGCCAACCTGTCTGGCACCACGCACTATTAGAGGCTTTCGACGAGTTGATTCCTTCCATTTAAGAAGATACTCATCAATGTTTCTTGCAAGATATGCCATGTTTTTTGCTTGTTTTGGAATGCAAAGATAATCAATGTTTTGCAAAAATCCAAAGGAATAATGCCCTTGTTTTGGAAAAAATCCAAAGGAATAAACCGACAGAATCAGAAAAAATCCAAAGGAATAATCTTCCTTATCGTGGCTAACCAAATAGAGTTGCTATTGTTATTCGTGGGACGCATGCGGAGCATGCTAACTACTTTGGATTAGAGGGTGGCGATTAGAGGGTAGGGGAGGGTGTCGGTGGGGCCGTCGTAGGCGATGGTGCCTTGGTCCATTAGGATGGCGCGGGTGCATAGACGGCGTATGAGGTCCATGTCGTGAGATGACATGAGCATGGTGTGGGGGAGACGGTCTACAATTCCGATAAACTGGGCTTCGGCTGCAAAGTCAAGTCCTGAAGTCGGTTCGTCGAATACCAATATGTCGGGACGCATGGAAAGGACGGTGGCTATAGATGCCATCTTTTTTTGCCCTCCTGAAAGATGAAAAGGGGCACTATTGCGGAATGATGTGCATCCCGTAATGCGCAACGCTTCTTCTACTCGGCTTTTCACTTCTTCTTCCTTCAGCCCCATGTTGCGGGGACCGAAGGCTACGTCGGCTTCTACTGTCGGCATAAATAGCTGGTCGTCGGCGTTCTGGAAGACCATGCCTACACTTTTGCGGCATTCTTCTAAGTTTTTACGGTCGATGACTTTGCCGTTGATTGACACTGTGCCGCTGTCGGGGAGCAGGAGTCCGTTGGTGTGCAGAAGTAGGGTAGACTTACCGGAACCGTTTAGGCCTACGAGGGCTACCTTTTCGCCAGGCTGGATGGAGAAGGAGATGTGGCGGAGCACTTCATGTCCTCCGGGGTAGGAGAAAGAGACGTCTTGGAATTTTATTGCGGGGGGAATCATAGACAATTCATAATGCTTAATTTATAATTATTTGTCTCGGATGTTTTGAGATGCTTAAGGACGCATGCGGAGCATGCTCTCTACACTTCTTGTCTCGGATATTTTGAGCTGCTTAAGGACGCATGCGGAGCATGCTCTCTACACTTCTTGTCTCGGATATTTTGAGCTGCTTAAGGACGCATGCGGAGCATGCTCTCTACACTTCTTGTCTTGGATATTTTGAGATGCTTAAGGACGCATGCGGAGCATGCTTTCTACACTTCTTGTCTTGGATATTTAGCTTAATTTAGTTATTTTGAAATATTAGGGAGAAGAGGAGGGTGGGGATGTCGAGGAAGCGGAGGGCAAAGAAGAGGGGGATCCAGACGAGGCAGTATACTGTAGCGGCTGTATCCCAGTGGGAGGGTGGGGAAGTGGTGAGGGCGCCGCGGAAGCCACGGGATTTCATTGCCATGTTGATGCGTCGGCTTCTTTCTATAGTTCGTAGTAGCAATTGCCCTACGAAGGGTCCCCACATTGAGGCTTTGACTGATGGCTTGCCATATGAGCGGGCTTGGCGTGCGCGTTGCATTGTGAGGGCTTCTTGAAGCAGAACTGTCAGATAGCGATAGACCATCAGCAACTGAGTGACTATGACCGAGGGGACTCCCAAGCGCCGCATGCTTTCACACATGTCATTGAAGCCAGTGATGCGTATAAGTAGCAATAGTGCCTGAGTTGCTAAAAGTCCTCGGATTAGAATAGAGATAAAACTTATCCATCCGGTACTGATGCTGATACCGAATATCGTAAAGGCTTCGGTGCGGTCGTATAATGGGTTGAAGATGCCGATTAAGATCAGGAGTGGCACTACGTAGAGTGAATTGCGGAAGAGCCTCTCATATGCTATGTGGGCGAGGGGAGCGGAGATGATTGGATATACTGCAAACCAGATTATCACGTCCGTTCGCTGAAGCGGAACGCTGAGCATTGCCACGAGATATACTATGGTCACCAGTAGCAAAGCCCTCGGATCAATGTCGCCGATATGCGATGCTGCATCCGGCTTCATCTGCCGGGCATTGAGGATGGTGATAGCTTTCTCGAGGCGTGTTTGCCCCCAGGCTGAAGTCTGGGGTTTCGGCATAAAGCCAGCTCTCCGAGCTGAATCCGGCTTAACATTCGGGGACATAAAATGAATACCCTTATTTACGTGAGGCGCGAATGCGGTGGAAGATTATAGTGGTAATTGCCCAAAGCATTACCATCACGATGAGTGCGCCGACGATGCCAGCGAATCGGGAGTCATAGTCGGGCATAAATGCCGTAGCGGGAGTGGCGGAAGGCATGTCTGAGATTCCTGAAACTTTTTCGATCGACCATTCGAGTCCGTCGGGATTTGCGGAGGCAAGCCAAGTGAATGCTCCGGCGAAGATAAGTGTGGCTATTCCGAAACCTATTAATACCTTCTTTATGCTACCATGACAGGCTTTATTTTCTTCCGGGCGCAGGCAGGAATGGCTGCTTTCCATGGCGAAAAGAGTCTCCGGTCTATATTTCGCGATGAAGCAGAGCACCGCGGCTGTGGCGATGCCTTCGATGGCTCCGATGGCGAGGTGTATAGGGAGCATGAAGGCAAGGAAAGTAGATGTTGGAAGGGCGGTGATGCCGGATAGCTCTGTCTCAAGAGTTACGCCAGCTGCTCCAATCTCAAGTGCAATGATGGATGCAACTACAGATGCCAAAGTGATGCGCCATGGTTTCAGCGACTTGCCAGCTATAGGGCGATAGATGAGTGGGTAGGCTATAAGGCACGATGTGGCTGCCATATTGAGGATATTGCAACCCAAGGCAAGAAGACCTCCGTCAGCGAAAACGAGGCATTGTATTATAAGCACAGAGCAGAGTGTGATAAAAGCCGCCCATGGTCCTAATATGGCACTGAGGAGTATGCCTCCAATGACGTGTCCGCTGGAGCCGGTGCCGGGAATTGAGAAATTGATCATTTGCGCTGCGAATACGAAGGCGCCCATCACCCCCATGAGGGGGATGATGTCGTCTCGTCTGATCTTTTTCACCTTGGATGCTGCTACGGCAATAAGGGTTGCTGCTATTGCTCCAGTGCCGCCGGCTATTGCCGGAGACACGAGCGCGTCTGCCATGTGCATAGGAGATTATTTTTTTTGCTTGTTTTCTTTATTGCGGAGTCGGGCTACAAAACCGTCCCAATCGGAGTCCCACTCAGAGTGCATGTCACCGCCTTTGTCGAATTTATAAAGTGGAAGAAGGAATAGCCAAGTTGCCACGCAGAAAGGACCTGTCAGTGTTGGAAGTCCGAAAGGTATCATCAGAGCGTCCATGGCTGCCTGGATAAAGAAAGTCGCTATGATTGCAACCACAGCCCATGCGGCAGACTTGATGTTGGGAGTATAGAATGTGCATCCGATTGCAATTGCTGTCAGCACGGGGCTGAAACCATAAAGACCATTTGCAATATCTGCTCCGTCGGCTTTGAAAAGGATGGCAAGTGCAAGTGAGATGGCTGAGCCCATGGCTGCCCAAAATGCAGCCCAACGGCTGCAGAGCGCGAGACCAACAAGGAAGAAGATTCCGGTCACCCAAGAGTTTATAAGGAATACCTGAGATACGCCTTTAAGCCAGTATATCACCAAGTCGCCGAAGCTTGTGGCGAGTGTAGGATTGACATGCTCAATGAGTTCAGGAGTGGAGAGGGATGCCGGTGCTATACCTTCGAGCATGCGTGATGCAAGAAGGAAGAACCAGGTCAGCAACACGAATGGGAATGTGAATGAATTGACCTTGAAAGGAGCAAGAAGATTATTAAGCGCCGTGCGCACCCAAGTGGAAAGCATGGCGCAAAAAATCATGGCAGCCCACATTAGCCATGTGTTGCCAAGGAATGTCGGGAATGCGCATCCTACAAGAATGCCATTGAAACCCCAAAGCCCAGCGCTACCACCTTTGGCATTCGGCTCGAGCAGTGCTCCTGCAACTGTGGAGGCGATTAGTCCAACCACCGCTCCCCAAGCAACAGCGGGAGTATGGCATTCATAGGCACCCCAGAAGATGCCTGCGAGAAATAGCAGACCCGTCCATGCGCTCTGCTGAAACATTACTTGTCCGGCACCATTAAGAATTGAGGTGACGGTAGTCATTGCCTTTTTCATAATTTTTAATTGAGAATTGAGAATTGAGAATTAGCGCCATGGGAATTCGGGAGGGAGGGGTTTGCCTTTGACTTGCTGGCGGACTTTAGAACAGAATTCGCGTACTGCTTTCTTTACCGGTCCGGTCTCCATGCCGAGCACCTTGAAAAGGAGTCCGGCATTGTTGGGGAGGTGGGTGATGCCGGCTGCAAGGCGTTGCTTGGGGTCGTAGAAGGCTTCCACAGCGTCGTAGATAGGCTGGATGTTTTCTTCCGGAGTCATCACCAGCACATTGGCGAAGATGTCGAAATCATGCATGATTCCTATGTCGCGGATATGCGACTTCTGAGGATCGATGATGAACTTCTCGCGGAACAACTGAGTGCCGTCGGGGCGCTCACCATGCGAGCAAACGGAGAGAATGTCGAATTTGAAGAGTTCTCCACCATTGTAATATTTGCGTCCACCCATATAAATTTCAGAGTAGAACACCGTAGCTGTGGGATGCACCACAAGCTGCGTGTCGCTGATGAAGCGAGTGTGGGCATGAGGAAATATTGGCTCAGGGAGATATTCAAAGTAGGCGCCTTCATCAAGCTGGATTGTCTGCAGGAGTCCGGAGTAATTGTCTTGCATCTTGGCAAGTTTTGTAGCAGCTCCTGTTGAGACAAATGCCATGGCGTCTTTCTTCAATGTGAAAATCTGGCGATAACGGTCGCCGTCGATATTCGGACCACCTGAGGAGAGGATGTAGACGCAAGGCATGCCGGGGAGTTCCTCATCGAAGTATAGTTCCTGCTGCACGATGAGTGGCACTCGCCGGTCGAGGTCGCGGAGTATGGATTTCCCGTCCGCATCGAGTTCGAAACCGAGGCGGAGGTATCCGTGCTTGCCGGGAGCCCCTACATACATGGCGCGGGGTTTGGTGAGGTAGGGCTTCATTTCCTTGGCGTTGTCGAAGCTTACTATCTCAACGTCGGTATATTCGTATGTTTCTGGGAAAGCCATTTTTGCGAATTTTAGCTAAAATAGCTATTTTAGCTATTGATAATCTATTATTTTTTATCAAACAGTGCCATCTTGAAGATGAGGTCGACGAGCTCGTTGATACCTTCACCGGTCATGGCGTTGGTGAATACGAAAGGTTTACCGGGACGCATGAGCCGGCTGTCATGATCCATCACTTCGAGCGAAGCGTGCACGTAGGGAGCGAGGTCGGTCTTGTTGATGACAAGGATATCGCTCTGCGAGATGCCGGGACCATCCTTGCGAGGAATCTTGTCGCCGGCTGCCACGTCGATAACATAGATGAAGAAGTCTACGAGCGCCGGAGAGAAAGTGAGGGTCAGGTTGTCGCCTCCTGATTCGATCAGCACGATATCAGCATCAGGGAATTTTGCTTCCATTTCCTCTACAGCTGCGATATTCATTGAGGGGTCTTCGCGCACGGCGGTGTGAGGGCATGCTCCGGTCTCGACACCTATGATACGGTCTTCCATCAGGATTCCCTTGAGTGTCTTGCGAACATGCTTGGCATCTTCAGTGGTAACGATATCATTGGTGATGATGAGCACTTTCATTCCGCGCTCAAGGAGGCGGGGTGTGATGGCTTCTATGATGGCGGTCTTTCCCGATCCTACGGGGCCTCCTATGCCTATTCTGCAGGTTGACATGTTTTTAGTCTTGAGTTTTAAGTCTTCAGTCTTCAGAAAATAAGTCTTATAAAATTTATAAGATTTATGATTATTAGTTCATGAACATTCGCATATTTCCTTTTTCGTGGAGGGATGCGAAAATATCCATTTCAGGTACGAAGGAATTCATGTCTTCGAAAGTCATTTCCTTGGCTTCCTCAAAAAGTGCGTCAGACTCGGCGCAAAGTCGCTGAAGGATGATTTGGGTGTCGTAGTGCGACACACGCACGCAACGCAGGGCAGCGCTAAGCACCATATTTATGACGCCATATTGATGTGATGCAAAGAGATCTTCTTCGCTGAGTCCGGCGGCAGCGAAAGAAATGCCTTGGGCTATCGGATATGTGCCGGGAGTTGCCCCGCTTTTTATATCCTCAAGCCATTCTGACATGATCTTACAGTCGGGAAACAGTTTGACTCCGAGTTCCGCGAGCTTCTTGCCCATACGCTGAAGCATCATACGTGCCTCATCGTTCATCTTGAAGAGCATGAGCTGGCGGTCTATATTGTTCACTTCTTCCAGATTTCCAGTGTTTGTGGCGCGATAAGCGAGCAGAGCAGCCACACCGTCGGAAAAAGCACCTTGGCGTGCTACGGAGCGGGTGTATTGCTCAAGGGTTTCGGCATCATGCACAATTCCCATATGGGAAGCGGTCTCGAGCCCGTTGGAGAAAGAGAAGGTACCCACCGGGAATGTCGAGTCGGTCATCTGGAGAAGATGGGTAATTTTCATAATTGAGAGTTTAGAATTGAGAATTGAGAATTATTTAGAACCTTGAATTTATATTGAATTAGCTACTATCGGGGACGCGAAGCTAATTCTAAATTCTCAATTCTAAATTCTCAATTCGAGGATTAATGGACGTGGGAGTGGCTCTCGTGGGATGCTCCACCGAAAAGACGTCTTACTTCATGGGGCGCGAGGTAGGGAATCACGTCAGTGCCAGGTTGGAAATCGAATGTGATTCCTTCTATATGGTGCGTCTCCATCACGCTGAGCATTACTTTCTTGTCTACAGTGAGTGGAACGTAGACTTTCGAGCCTTTTACTACTGCGGGCCAGTGCTGGTTGCCGATGGCGTGTCCAAGTTCTACGGAAATGCGCATGATATCGAGGGGCGATTGATTTTCAAGGCCACTGAGATCAATGACGAGGACGTTGCTGAGGTCGAGGCGCAAGATGGCTGCGTTATTGTGTTCAGGATCGAAGAATACTATGTCGCCGTCAGTCACGCGGGAACCGCGAGTGAGAGCAATGGGGTATTCATGACCGTGGTCGCTTGTCACGAGGAACCGGCTTTTCTGGGCAGTCCATTGGTCGACGAAAATGGTCTCCACGTGCATATCCTTGATTTTCTCAGCCCATTCGGGCTGGTGTATGTTGCCGATGATTTCGGTGATTACTTCCATTGTTTTCTAGGGAATTTTTTATAGGACCAATAGGGCCAATAGGAATTAACTGGGCTCTAAGGGCTTTAAAAGGCCTTATGAATAATAAATCTGCGGGAACTGCAGACCGTGTAGTTCCCGCAGATTAATGCGTAGCTGCCGAGCAGCTTAAATTAGCTAAACCAGTAGAGCTGAGCGAGCGGGAGTTCCTTTGCAGGAGGAACAGTAGCAAGAATGCCGTCGACGTAAACGTTGAATGTCTCCGGATCCACCTCGATGTGTGGCGTTGCGGTGTTGCGCACCATGTCTGCCTTTGAGAGCTGACGCACGCCATGCACCGGATAGAGGATATTGTTGGTGCCGATGCGGTCAGCAAGACCATTCTCAAGCGATGCGCGAGATACGAAGCGAGCGCAAGTGAGAGGCATTGCCTTGCCGTATGCGCCAAACATCGGACGCATGATCTTTGGCTGTGGAGTCGGAAGCGAAGCATTCGGGTCGCCCATGTTTGCCCAGTTGATCATACCACCCTTGATGACGAGTTTCGGTTTTGTGCCGAAGAATGCAGGTTCCCAGAGCACGAGGTCGGCCATCTTGCCCACTTCGATAGAGCCGAGCAGGT
>CAZGGB010000099.1:0-3947 GCA_964525115.1 uncultured Sangeribacter sp.
GCCTTCTGCCCTGCCTTCTGCCCTGCCTTCTGCCCTGCCTTCTGCCCTGCCTTCTTCAATTGCCTCCTTGCGGGCATAATCCAAGCCTGACTGATAGTCATGCATCCTCTGCAACGACTCACTGTAGGCAACTAATTCCTCATTTACCAGATTGTTGGTTTCAGCTGCATCAAACATCTCTTGATATGCCTTGCTCCTGTATATCTCTGAATTCTTGTCAAGCTTGTCCATATTCTTTATCAGATACATTATTCGTTCTATCTCACTATTACATTCGCTCCACTTTTTACCCGCCATCTGCCTCAATGACAACAGCATAATCCGCATCTTGTCACTGAGGAGCTCTCCGGTCCTGACATCCAGCAGTTGGATGTCGTGAATAAGGGACTCACAGAGATTTCTTAAATCGAAGTCCATGACAACTATGGATATCACAGGTTTAAGAAGATAACGCCATCCTTTTTTCCCTTGACCTGATATGGCTTTACTCGTGTAGTACAACACACGGTCGGCGAATGGGGGCTCATGCAGATTCTGCATTTCAAGTATGAAATGATGGTTCCCATCCTGACTGGTGCAGTATATGTCGTAGATGATGCGCTTGCCATCCTCACCCGGAGGGAGCATCTCCTTGTCGTGATAGACAACATCCGTTACAGAAACACTGTCGCCCAACAGGGCATTCAAGAAGCGAATCAAGATGTGCTTGTTTTGGGGCGTACCGAACATCCTCTTGAAACCATAGTCCGTCTGGATGTTAATAAATGTGGTCAATTCCTCCATAATTAATTTATATTTTGGCACTAAGTTAGTGATTTTTTCTGAGAAATGCAAATCTAATCTCACGGAAGCTTCAACTCAATCTCACTCAGAGACACAAATCTCTTTGCCGGATAAGGGTGGCAGCGCGTATAGAGTATAGTTAATCGTTAATCGTTAGAATTTGACGAGGATGCGGAAGACGTCGGGGCGATGGGCGTTCCAGTAGGAAAGGATGTCGGCGGCTTGCTCCGGCTCTACGATAGCGCTGATGAGCGAGTCTACCGGACAGGTGCCGCGCTTCATGTATTCCTTTACTGCCTTGAAGTCTTCGGGCAAGGCGTTGCGCGAACCACGTATGTCGAGCTCTTTCTGCACAAATAGCTTCGTCTGAAATGTCACGGGCGACGGCGAATATCCTATGCATACGACTCGCCCGGCAAAGGCTACCTCTTCTACTGCTAAATTATACGTGAACGGCGCACCTACTGCCTCAATCACTACATCAGGACCGTCACCGCCGGTGATCTCCATCAGGCGCTCATGGAAGTCTTCTTTCGTGGAGTCAAGACCATAAGTTGCTCCAAGATGCTGTGCAAGCTCCAGTTTCTTTTCATCAAGGTCGACTGCGATCACCTTTGCCCCACGCAATGCTGCGCGCACGATAGCCCCAAGGCCAATCATGCCGCATCCGATCACCATCACTGTGTCGATGTCGGTGACCTCTCCACGCGATACGGCATGGAAACCGACGCTCATCGGTTCGATAAGGGCGCATTCCTTTACGCTGAGGCCCTCTGCTTCCACTACTTTCTCCCATGGCACGACAATATACTCCTGCATGGCTCCATGGCGTTGCACGCCGAGGGTCTGGTTGTCGCGGCAGGTATTGGGGCGACGGCGACGGCAGGAGGAGCACTTGCCGCAGGCTGTATAAGGATTGACTGTCACGTGCATGCCCTTGTGGAAAAGGTCTTTAGGGACATCCGCACCGATCTCTTCCACAACGGCTCCGATCTCATGGCCGGGGACGACGGGAGAGATGGCAAGGGCGTTCTTGCCGAGATATGTATTGAGGTCGGAGCCACAAAATCCGACGTATCCTACTTTCAGGAGGAGTTCATTGGGCTTGGGGGTGGGGAGCTGGGTGTCTTTGACACTGACTTTCTCTTTATCTTCAATCAGTATTGTTTTCATCTTTTATTGAATTGGGCTAATTGGGCTAATTAGTCTTATTGGGCTAATTGGTTAATTTTATTCTGACATGTTTTTTATGTAGGGGAGGGAGGGGAGGTGGCGGAAGGCGTAGAAGCGGCGGGCGTTGTCGCCGAGGAAAGCGAGTTTCTCAGCTTCTGTCAGACGGGGGGTCTTCAGGATGAAGTCGTAGCTCATGCGGTAGGTGATGGCGGTGATGGTGCGCGGATAGTCGCTGCCCCACATCAGTTTCTCAATCCCTACAAGGTCTGCGGCTTCCTTTATGGCATCTACCGCCCCTTCGAAAGGATAGAACTCTGAGTTGAATAGCCACGTGATGCCTCCCGACTCTATCATCACACCCGGATGACGAGCCAGCTTTATCTGTTCCTGCCAACCGGGACACGTCACCATCCCGAAATGCCCGATGGCAATCTTCAGAGCGGGACAGGCGGCTATGACGTCTTCCATCTCTTTCACCTGCAAATCGCCGGGCGCAAGAGTGATGGAGAGGATGATGCCTTTGCTCTCCATGAGGCGGAACATCTCGAGCATCTCCCCCTTATTAAGCCATACACGAGAGTCTCCTTCAAGCGGAAGACGGTGGGCGGGGATGGCAATTGCCCTAAAACCTTTTTCAATCAGTCGTTTGGCTTCCTCAAGGAATCCGGGACGCAAATAGTGGCACATGCCGCAGCATAGGAAGCGGTCGGGGAAGCGGGTCTGGACGTCTTCGAGATATGCATTCTGGTTGCCGTCGATAAACTCTTGGGTTATCACGGCGGCGCTGACCTGCGCATAGTCCATGTTGGAGAGGAATACTTCGGCGCTGTTGCGGCCATCGATCATGAACGGGGGGAGCATCTGGCGCTCCTCGCCAAAGAAATCGGCACGCCCGTTTTTCAGCTGGCGTACGCGACCGCCATCCGGGAGCTCAGCATACTGCTGCAGCCACAGATGAGCGTGGGAGTCTATTATCATTGTTGGGGGTTTCATCATTTTAGTCGTATTTTTATCGCGCAGAGGAGCAAAGGGCTCGCTGAGAAGGATACTTAAGAATAAATCTTAAAGGGAGCGGAGTGCGCGGAGGCTCGCTCGCTGCGCTCCGCATTGCAGGTTTCCCAAAGCTTCTGTAATGCTGTGCTTTGACGTATTATTTGCCATGTCTGTCTCTCTCCTGCAATCATAATCCATTAACTATCCTAGTTACTCCATCTATCAATCTGGCCTTATTGAAGTTTATTAGAAGTCCGAGACACTTGTTTGTTATTTTCAAATAAGTAAAAAGCTGTTTGAAATAAACAGGGTTGTCATTTTCGGTAGCTTTCAATTCCAATATTATGGCATCCTCTACAATAATGTCAGCTCGATAACCAACTTCAAGTTTGTAATCCTTATAAACACATGGGATTTCTACCTCTTTATGTGCCTTGATATTTCTAAGAGCTAATTCTCTTATAAGCGCATCCCGATAAGTGCTTTCAAGGAGACCTGGACCGAAATACCGATGCACTTCTATAGCAGCTCCGATAATATTCTTGCTAAGATCATTAAGTTCTTTATCAGTCATTAACTCAAGTTTCTGATTTAGAGTCCATCTTATAAATTTGAGATGGGCTCTTAGTGATCAATTATAATTTTCTTTCCAGATTACTTTCCGTGTCTGCATCACTTCTGCAATGCGGAGCGTAGCGAGCGAGCCTTCGCGTGCTTTGCTACCTATAGAGAAGAAATGCTGGAACTCGGCGAGCACTCTGCTCCTCTGCGAGAGATTTCCCTTCCCCAAAAAACTATCACGCTGAGGAGCAAAGGGTTCGCTGAGGGATAATCTTAAGAATAAATCTTAAAGGAAGCGGAGTGCGCGGAGACTCGCTCGCTGCGCTACGCATTGCATATTACCCAAAGCGTTAGAATGCTCTTCCTCGGATAAACATTTGCTGTGTCTGCATCACTTCTGCAATGCGGAGCGTAGCGAGCGAGCCTTCGCGTGCTTT
>CAZGGB010000099.1:4047-11187 GCA_964525115.1 uncultured Sangeribacter sp.
AAGGGTTCGCTGAGGGATAATCTTAAGAATAAATCTTAAAGGAAGCGGAGTGCGCAGAGACTCTGCGAGATTTTCTTTTCGGATTAGGAGTTGGGCCAGGAGACGCGCATTTGGGGTCCTATTATTTCTCGGACTTTGGAGATGAGGGGGGCGGGGGCCGGGGCGGCGATGTAGGCGAGGTTGCGGCGGACGTTGTCGGGATTCGCGGAGCTGAAGAGGGTCGTTGCTATCCTCGGATTCTCTACTGAGTATTGAATCGCAAGCTGCTCGATCGGATAACCTACTTCGTTGCAGTATTCGGCTGCTCGTCGGCACGCTTCCACAAGTGGTTTCGGAGCCGGATGCCAATCAGGTACACCACGGCGAGACAATAAGCCCATTGAGAGCGGAGATGCGTTGATGACGCCAATACCACGCTCCTCAAAGAATGGGAGGAAATCGAGGAGTTTGTCGTCGTTGAGGCAATAGTGGCAGAAGTTGAGCACGCTCTCTACCGTTCCAGGTTCGGAGTGCTCTATGACCCATTTCAGGTTTTCGAGCTGCAAGTCGGTGATTCCTACATGCCCTACCAATCCTTTTTCTTTCAATTCCACAAGGGCAGGGAGGGTCTCAGCGACCACCTGGTTGAGGTCGGCAAATTCTATGTCGTGAACATTTATGAGGTCGATGAAGTCGATGCCGAGACGCTCCATGCTTTCTGCGACGCTTTCTTGCGCACGGCGAGCAGAGTAGTCCCAGGTGTTGACGCCATCCTTGCCGTAGCGGCCTACTTTTGTAGAGAGATAGTATTTGTCGCGAGGTATGCCACGGAGGGCTTTGCCGAGTACGGTCTCTGCACGGTAGTGGCCGTAGTAGGGAGAGACGTCGATGAAGTTGATGCCACCTTCGATGGCGGCATAGACAGCGTCTATGGCTTTGTTTTCGTCGATGTCTCTGAAGACACCTCCGAGTGACGAGGCGCCGAAGCTAAGCTGCGACACCTTCATGCCGGTATGTCCGATTTCTCTGTATTCCATGGGGGTTTTATAATTGAGAATTGAGAATTGAGAATTATTTCTAATTGAGAATTTTTTTTAATTGAGAATTGAGAATTGAGAATTATTTCTAATTGGGAATCCGTAATCCTAACACGGAATGCAAATATAGTATATTTCCTTCTTATATGCAAATTTCTTATGGCAAGAAAACTTTCTCGCTACGCAATCAAACTATTAACTATGAACTATGAATTATTAACTATGAACGATGAACGATGAACGATGAATTATGAATGATTGGATATATAGGTATGGGGGGCAATGCGGATGGCTACGCTGCGCTTGCATTTTCGCTGACGCTGGCGGATTTGCGCGGATTTTTTTATAGGTTGGACTCAGTCGGTGGGGGCTTCTGTATGCTTTGGGAGTGCTTTCGCGACTCGGGCGTTCGCGCGCGGAGAGGGACTGAGCATCGCTTCGCTCGCTGGCGCGGATCATCGACATTTCTAAAATTATTGCCATTTGATTCTGATTGCTTGCCTCTTGATCGATAACCCTTGCGCCGAAGGCGCCAAAATCCGCGAGAGCGAGCGAAGCGATGCTCAGCCCCACTCCGCGCGCGAATGCCCGAGTCGCGATAGCACTGCCAAAGCTCTTCTGAAGCAAAAAATAAAAAAATCCGCGCCCTATCCGCTCGCCTCAGCGGAATAGGCGAGCGAAGCGATAGCCATCCGCATTGAAACTGATCCTTCATAAATCGGAAAGAAAGTATCGCTCTGCGGACCCTGCTCCTCTGCTCCTCTGCGTGAGATTTGGGGGCTTGCTCGGGATTTTTATTGGTTCTTTTTTTACAAAAATAAAGGGAAAAGTGTATATATGCATGTTACTTTAACTATACATTAACATATGTACACTAATATTTGCATAAATATGCGCGTTTTATATATGATTCCGATAAGGAAGAAGAGCAATGAATAATTGTCTAAATTTTGGGTTATATACATTAGTTATTTCTATCGCAGTCTTTGCGTCGTGTACGTAGAGACGGAAGGACCCGGACGTCGTGAGGACGCCCGGGCCTTTTTTTTTGCCCCAACAGTCATATGGCTTCGAAGAGGGAGGGCTGCCAAGCGTAGCGGAGAGATCCTTTCCCGTCGGGGGAAGAATCTTTGCGTGGAGCACGCATCTCGTTGAAGCAGATATGAAGTCCGATGGCACGAGTCATAAGCATATCATCGTGTCTCCCCGATACGGCACCGTAGCTTCCGTTCGGACGTCGCTCGTAGGTCAGGTATTCATCGATACACCCCTCGTCGCGCTCGATGTAGAGTCCTTCCCTCACTACCCTCACCAGATTTGAGATCACCATCGGTTTTGTGGCGGTGTTGGTGTGGAATCCATATTTACGCGGTCTCCCCTCCATGATGTCTTCCGGACTTTGACGCCGTGCATACAGATTGGGGTAGCAGTCTCTGATCTGGTTGAGGATGAAGCCCGACTGGTCGCCGTCGACATATCGGTCAGGGTCGCGGGTCTCGAGGGTATTCGACTCTATGACGAGCAGTGAATCGCCATACCACCTTGCAATCCTCGCCGCAATCCATGCCAACTGGTCCATGTCGCAGTGTCCACGCCATTGGGCTACCACAGCCGGACCCGCCCCGCGCAGCATCCTGATGCGGTCAAACACCACTATCACGCTCCAGTCTGCCTTCATGCTGCGTCCCCCTACGTCGACCACTGTCAGATACCGGTCTGCCATGGTCAGTGGACGCCCATTCTCTACCGACGGCATATCCCACACCTTGAGCCTCCCTCTCGGGTCTTTTTCAAACACTATCCCCTCCAAGGCTTGCTCTCCATGATCGGCGCGCCCCATCAGCTCCCCGCAAAACTTCGGGGGCATACACCGTTTCCTCAGCTCCAAAGCCTTGTTGCGGTTGAAGACGTTAGCCCCGCTGTTGACAAACGCCTCGATGTCGTTGCTCGGATATTCCGACGGCATCAGGTCGGGCTCGCTATGCCCCGCGCGCGTCTTCTCATACCAGTTGATGGCATCGAGGCTTGCCCCATCTTCCCAGAGATTCCAAATATAGCTCCCGGTAGAAAACCGGTCGTCGGTAGAAAACTCCTCATGACGGTTTTTCACTATCCTCTCTGCCATGGCCCTCCGGTCGTCGACAGGCAATGAATACTGCTCTATCTCGTGCCACGCCACGAACACCGGGCGATAGAGCGACGATCCACGCTTTGCCGCCAGGTACTCCCTGTGGAAGAAAGTGTCGGCTCCATTGGCGGTAGACTCCATCACTATCATAGTCTCAGGGCGCAGCAGCACTCCCGATGTCGCGGCGCGCATGATGTCTTCCGGTCTTTTGCCAAGGGTTTTCCTCCATAGCCCCACCTCCGTCAGGTGGACAAGCGCATAGTCGCCACCGCGGCTCGAATCGGGACGCTCCGCACTCCCGGCCTTTATCCGGAAATTGCGTCGCGGTATTTTGATAGCGCTCCGGCTTAGCCCGGCGTTGACATATATTCTCTCTTTCTCCGGCATAGGGTCGGAGGGGTCAGACAATAGGGAGCGCGGATAGCAGTCGAGTGCAGTCTTAGCCATCGAAATCACTTCTTCAGTACCCGCGTTTTGGTGAGCCACAATCAGCGAATTGAAGCCCATGCGGCGCATCAGTTGGATCCAGAGCATATATATCTGCGTGGCGGTGCTACCGCCCCATTGGCGCGCTTTGACGAGGATGATGCGTATCGGCTGCCCCGCCTCGCGCATCTTCTCGAATTCCCCTATCAGCTTGCGTTGGGGAGCATTGAGGAGGAAAGGGATGTCGAGTCCACCCCCTTCCTTCAGCTTTATCTTGATGCACTTGTAAGCCCAGAAGGGGAAATCGTAGCGGCAGCGAAGCTCAAACCATCGCCGCCTGGCATTTTCCACCGATCCGGGTATCGCCTCCGTGAGACATCGCCCTGCCATAAGGGCTTTCACCTCAGGAAGTTCCTGCATTGCGGTGGGGATATATATAGCAGAGGGGGCCAGTTCGGGGATAGTGATAGGGAAGCGAGTTCCGGGGCTCATCTCGCCCTGCACGGGATCGTAAGGAGTCGTCATGGCGCGTCTGCGCCGCTGATCCTCCTCAAGTATCCTCTCAATCAGTTCTTCATCCATAGTAGATCGTTAATAGTTAAAAAGGGAAGAGAGGGCGTCTTGCCGGGCTGGCGGGGGGACGCACCGTGTTGCCGATGCCGCAAAGCGCACCGAGGGCATCCTCCATCCTACGTTGCCATACGGCAGATGCTGGCGGGATAATGGTCGCTGTGCGGTCGGCCATCACCGCTGCCACAAGATACTCATGTATCTTCTCCCGAAGGAATATCTTCAGTGTTTTAGAGATTGGGAAAAGAAACGGGAATCGCCAGGCGGCAGGCCGTTGCAGTAAGTTTTGGGGGAGTATTGCTTTTTCCGGCTTCAGAATCCGTATAAGCGCCACGCGCACCTCTGCCACAGCGATACCAAGTACTCTCCATACTCGCTCTACGTTGTCCTGTTCGCAGATATCAGCCATCTCGTGGCGACGGTGAAGATCGAGCTCCGGATGCAGTTCTTCTTCGAGAAAAGCTACACTCCGAATGTCGGCCATCACCTCGTTTGACTTAATCGTAATCATCGTTCATCATTCATCATTTATAGTTTTATCACGCAGAGGTGCAGAGTTCATAGTTTTATCACGCAAAGGCGCAAAGGGCTCGCTGAGGTAATTTTCAATGCTGGTATGGGCCATGCCGATTAAGACAGCAGAGCACGCGAAGGCTCGCTCGCTTCGCTCCGCATTGCAGATTTCCTTTTGATGCGCAAGGACGCATGCTTTGTTACTAAGTTTGATTCGGAGGGATTTTATATTTTGGCTCTCCGAGTCTGCCTCACTTCTGCAATGCGCCCTCTGCACCCCTGCACCTCTGCGTGTGATCTTCGTTCATAGTTAATAATTAATCGTTCATCGTTGCTCTTGAGGGTCTTTTGCGTTTGCAGAGGGATTCGCGGAGCATTTCCAAGCTTGTCTCCGAAAGGCGTTTATAGTCTTCAGTATCCCCCTTATTGGTGATCATAAACCATTCAGAAGTGACATAAGCCACGATAAACTGATGGATGGCTGCGATAATAGAGTCAGAAGCGGCTGCATTGAAATTGTCGGGCATATGGAGAGTCAAGACCAACGTCTTGGACTCAGTGTCCAAAGCATTGGACCCTTCAGCTACCTCACCCCTCAGCACTTCTGAAAGCTCCGCTTTCACCTTAGCCACGGCATTACCGATGCTGCGCATGATTTGGTTGAGGTTTTCATCGTCATTATTTGCCTGCATGAGGGCTACTTGGCGATAATTTTTGCCGTCGCCACGGCTTCGTCCGGTAAGATAAGTCTTATTCTGGATATCATATACCAGCTCGGGAATATCAATTGTAATGGTGAGAATCATATATAATTGAGAATTGAGAATTGAGTTATAAATCTCGCGCAGAGGAGCAAAGGGCTCGCTGAGGAGGCAACTATTAACTATGAACGATTAACGATAAACGACCAACTCCTTTTTTAGGGAGCAAAGGGCACGGAGGCTCGCTCGCTTCGCTCCGCATTGCGTGAATGAGGGAGACTCGGCGAGCACTTTGCGCCTTTGCGTGATGATTGGATTGTTAGGGATGGGGGGCAATGCGGATGGCTGCGCTGCGCTTGCCGTTTGCGCTGACGCTGACGCTGGCGGATTTGCGCGGATTTTTTATAGGTCGGACTTGGTGGGGGCTTTTGGATGCTTTGGGAGTGCTTTCGCGCTTTGGGCGTTCGCGCGCGGAGAGGAGCTGAGCATCGCTGCGCTCGCTGGCGCGGATTTTTTAGCGATGTCGGGGATCCGCGAGAGCGAGCGAAGCGATGCTCAGCCCCACTCCGCGTGCGAATGCTCGAAGCGCGATAGAATTTCTAAAGCTCTTCCGAAGCAAAAAATAAAAAATCCGCGCCCCATCCGCTCGCGTCAGCGAAAAGGGCGAGCGATGCGATAGCCATCCGCATTGAGAATAATCCTTCATTAATCCACTACACACTCCGACATGGTAAGCTTTGGGGTCGCGCTCGGAGATCGCTCCAGACTTATCTCGCGTTCGGTGCGCCTCTGCGCGGATTTTATATCACGCAGAGGGGCTGGGGTGCTGGGGGCGCAGGGAGTCAACGATTAACGATTAACGATAAACGATCAACTCCTTTTTAGGGAGTAGGGAGCGCGGAGGCTCGCTCGCTGCGCTTCGCATTGCAGGTTTCCTTTTGACGCGCAAGGGCGCATGCGGAGCATGCTTTGTTACTAAGTTTGATTTGGAGGGATTTATATGCTGAGTCTCCCTCATTCATGCAATGCGGAGCGGAGCGAGCGAGCCTTCGCGTGCTCTGCTGCCTTAATCGGTATTGCTATGACCAGTATTGAAAATTACCTCGGCGAGCCCTTTGCGCCTTTGCGCGATAAAACTATGAACTATTAACTATGAACGATGAACGATGAATTATGAACTATGAATTATGAATGATTGGATATATAGGGATGGGGGCAATGCGGATGGCTGCGCTTCGCTTGCCGTTTGCGCTGACGCTGGCGGATTTGCGCGGATTTTTTATAGGTCGGACTCGGTAGAGGCTTTTGGATGCTTTGGGAGTGCTTTCGCGACTCGGGCGTTCGCGCGCGGAGAGGAGCTGAGCATCGCTGCGCTCGCTGGCGCGGATCTCCGACATTTCTAAAATTATTGCTATTTGATTCTGATGCCTTGCCTCTTGATCGATAACCCTTGCGCCGAAGGCGCCAAAATCCGCGAGAGCGAGCGAAGCGATGCTCAGCATATGTCCGCATGCGAATGCTCGAAGCGCGATAGAATTTCTAAAGCTCTTCCGAAGCAAAAAATAAAAAATCCGCGCCCCATCCGCTCGCGTCAGCGAAAAGGCGGGCGAAACGATAGCCATCCGCATTGAAGCCAATCCTTTATAAATCGGGAAGGGAATATCACGCAGAGAGGCTGGGGTGCTGGGGGCGCAGGGGGAAATGATTCCTTCTGCGGGCCCGGCACCTCTGCATCTCTGCGTGAGATTTAGGGGCTTTGGGGGTCGCGCTCGGAGATCGCTCCAGA
>CAZGGB010000100.1:0-11161 GCA_964525115.1 uncultured Sangeribacter sp.
AAGACTGCCATATTTGCCTGAGCTCCTGAGTGTGGTTGAACATTGACCCATTCTGCATCGAAAAGTTTTTTCGCACGCTCAATAGCAACGTTCTCAGCTTCGTCTACTATCTGGCAACCACCATAGTATCGCTTTCCTGGATAGCCTTCAGCATACTTGTTGGTCAGACAGCTACCCATTGCACGCATTACTTCATCACTAACGAAGTTTTCACTTGCTATAAGTTCTATACCACGACGCTGGCGAAGGTGCTCGCGGTCTATAATATCAAATATCTCGTTGTCTCTTTTCATAATTAGATATTAATGCATAATTCACAATGCATAATGCATAATTCAGTTTCTGCAAGAATCTATGTAAAATGGATTTGTGAAATTATACATATTTTTTGAAATTAATCTTCAACAATATAGGTTTATAAGAATGATTCAGATGAAATATCCGTGGAAATAATTATGAATTATGCATTTTGAATTATGCATTAAAACATAAATTAGCCTCCAAAGTTATCATAATGTATTGATTCCGGTTCTACTCCAAGATCATAGAGCATCTTGTTGACGGAGTTGCTCATCGGGCCCGGTCCACACATATAGTATTCAATTTCTTCGGGTGCGTCGTGATCTTTCAGATAAGTGTCATACATAACTTGATGCACGAATCCGGGAGTATACTTGACTCCAGCCTGGTCGGCAGCAGGATCCGGACGATCAAGTGCAAGATGGAAGTGGAAATTGGGGAATTCTTTTTCAAGCTCGAGGAAGTCTTTCAGATAGAAGACCTCGTTCAGTGCGCGTGCACCATAGAAGTAATCCATTTTGCGGTTGGTTGTCTTCAAAGTCTTGGTAAGCCACATGATTTGCGCACGGAGTGGAGCCATACCGGCACCACCACCTACCCAGATCATTTCCTTGTCAGAATCTACAATAGGATGGAAGTCTCCATAAGGTCCTGACATCATGACCTTATCTCCTGGCTTGAGGGTGAAAATATAGCTTGAGGCAATGCCAGGAGGCACATCCATGAAGCCAACTTGAGGTTTTGGTTTGAATGGGGGAGTGGCTATACGCACTGTAAGCATTATGCGGTCGCCCTCTTCCGGGTAGTTTGCCATTGAATATGCACGTACGGTCTCTTCGTCGTTGGTGCATTTAAGGGTAAATAGTCCAAACTGTTCCCAAGCAGGAAGGTATTCAGGTCCGATCAAAGCCTTGTCTATATCCTTATCATAATCCATTGAGAATTTTGGAATTCGGATTTGTGCATAACTACCGGGAATAAAGTTCATATGTTCGCCCGGGGGGAGGGCTACGATAAATTCCTTAATGAAAGTAGCTACATTATTATTGCTGATTACGGTGCATTCCCATTCCTTGACATCCAGTGCCGCTTCACTAACGCGGATCTCCATGTCGCTTTTCACTTTTACCTGGCAGCCAAGACGCCAGTGATCTTTAATCTCCTTACGAGTGAAATGGACTGCCTCTGTGGGAAGCATTTCTCCACCACCACTTTCTACCTGACATTTGCATTGTCCGCAAGATCCCTTACCTCCACATGCAGATGAAAGATGCACACCTGCATCATTAAGTGTCATGAGAAGAGATTTCCCGCTTTTTGCTATCAATGCCTTTTGGCCATTATTGATGCTTATCGTCACATCTCCGCTGCTGACAAGACGGCTCTTGGCGAGGAGCAGTATTGCTACGAGCACAAGCACCATGACTAAAAATATCAGCGCTGCCGCTATTACACTATGCCAAACAATCATGATTGTATCTTCTTATATACTTTAAAACTTATTACGGTATAAACTCAATTTTTACACTCGAAAATTGAATTTATAGTTTAATGCCGAGGAAGCTCATGAACGCAATGCCCATAAGTCCGGTTATGATAAAAGTAATGCCGGTGCCTCTCAGAGGAGCGGGAATCACCTGCTCATTAAGTCTCTCTCTGATAGCTGCAAGTGCGGTGATGGCGAGAAGCCAGCCTATTCCTGATCCAACTCCATAGACGGTTGCTGTCCATGCATTAGAGAATTCGCGCTGCTGCATGAAGAGAACTCCTCCCAGAATCGCACAGTTTACTGCTATCAGCGGAAGGAAAATGCCAAGACTTGCATATAGCGATGGTGAATACTTTTCAATCACCATCTCAAGTATCTGCACTAATGCTGCTATGACAGCTATAAACATGATGAGACCGAGAAAGCTCAAGTCTGTCTCTGCATATTCCTGTCCGAGCCATGATAATGAACCCGGTTTCAGAATAAATTCATTGATACACCAGCATACAGGAAGTGCGATTGTAAGCACAAATGTAACTGCCACTCCAAGACCAAATGCGGTCTTGACATTTTTCGATACTGCAAGGAAACTGCACATTCCCAAGAAGTAAGCGAATATCATATTGTCGATGAAAATCGACCGTATAAACAAATTTAGATTTTCCATAACTTCAGTTGCTTTTACGTTTTTCTCGTTATCGAATTTTCATCATTTGGCCTTTCTGTTGTGAACCCATATGATGCATGCCACTGTTATGAGGGCCATCGGTGGCAGGATCATCATGCCATTGTTCTGATAGCCGAGATCATAAAGGGCCTGTGGGATCACTTGGAATCCCCAGAGAGTGCCGCTTCCTAAGAGTTCGCGGAAAAATGCCACGATCACAAGGATTATTCCATATCCGAGGGCATTGCCAACACCGTCAAGAAAAGCATTGAAGGGTGTGTTGTTGAGAGCAAAAGCCTCAAGGCGTCCCATTATGATACAGTTGGTGATAATAAGCCCGATAAACACTGAGAGTTGCTTGCTGACCTCATAATTCCATGCTTTGAGCACTTGGTCTACCACTACCACCAGAGCTGCCACTACTACGAGTTGCACTATGATTCGTATAGATGTGGGAATTGTGTTTCGCATGATGGATATAATGACATTGGAGAGTGCGAGCACCGCCAATACTGATATAGTCATGACTACTGCAGGCTGGAGTTTCGCCGTCACAGCAAGTGCTGAGCATATACCGAGAATCTGGACAATCACGGGATTGTCATTGCTCAGAGGATTGATGAGTGGTTCGAGTCTTTTTCTGATATTTCCCATAATTATGCTTAATTGGATTCTTTTTCAAGGTTTTTGAAAAATGCAGTATAGGGCTCGAGTGAGGAATATAACATCTTTTGTACTCCCTGACTGGTAATTGTACCTCCACTTACTGCATTCACATATGCTCTCCCGGCAGGTTCCTGCCCCTTCTTGACTACGAGTACAGATTCGAATTCTCCATTACTTCCAAATATAGGTTTCCCTTCAAATTGGCTACTGAAAGCCGGACGTTCGATTTCTGCGCCAAGACCCGGAGTTTCTCCCTGATGCCCAAAGTAAGCGCCATATATAGTCTTTCCGTCGGCATTCATTGCTATGTAGCCCCAGATAGGACCCCAAAGGCCTGCTCCTGCGACGGGAACTATATATTTCACTCCTTTGTCAGTGGTGCAGACAAAGACCGGAAGAATTCGCTCAGATGCCGGTTTCTTAACTTCTGCAGCCATATTCACATCAAGAGCAATAGCTCCTTCTATTTTTTCTCCTTTGCTGTCTACACAATAACTTTCTTTTATATGTTCGTTGTAGAGTTTTCCGATGGTCTGGTCGGCTGTAGGATAGATCAGCGCTGCTGCAAGAATCTGCTTCTTGGTATCATTGGCAATATTTTCAAGCTGAGCTGGTCGCAGTGCCTGATAGACAAGGGCGAGTGCGAATCCCACCACTATCACAAGCACGGCAGCATATATCACCGTATATACATTGTTTTCTTTATTGATTTTCATCGTAGTTAATTTTTGCCGCAAGTAAATTAATCCTATATACTTTTCAACTTATAAACATCAATTTATGCTTGCGAAAATTGAATTATTTAGGCAGCCACTCGCTTCATGCGGCGACGGATATTGCTGTTGACCACACACCAGTCGATAAGCGGTGCGAAGCAGTTCATAAGAAGCACTGCCAGCATTGCTCCCTCCGGATAGCCCGTGTTATAGAATCTAATCGTCATTGCAAGCACTCCGATTAGGAATCCATAGATCCATTTGCCGGTCTCTGTGCGGCAACTTGTCACGGGGTCAGTTGCCATAAAGACTATCGCAAACATAAATCCACCGAGGCAGAGCTGATCAAGAGGATAAACCATGCTGACCGGATATGTAGCATTCCCGATTGAATATCCGAGACATGACATAGCAAGACCTCCTACAAGTGCTGAAAGCATTATTTTCCAGCTTGCCATGCCCGTTGCCAAAAGTATTACCGCTCCTATTAGGATACAAAATGTTGAGGTTTCGCCCCAGCTTCCCGGTATAAGACCCCAAAATAAATCCATAAAGTCTACTACGTGCCCGTCGACTCCTGTGATAGTTATGTTTTCTCCCGTGGATGTAGCTATTTGTCCAAGTGGAGTCGCACCTGAATATCCATCTACAGCTGGAGAATTGCCAAGGCTTACGAATACACTGTCGCCGCTCATCTTCTGAGGATAAGCAAAGAATAGGAATGCTCTGGTCACGAGTGCGACGTTCAGGAAGTTGTAGCCTGTGCCTCCAAATACTTCTTTAGCAAAAATCACGGCAAAAGCTACTGCCACTGCAAGCATCCAGCAAGGTGTACTGACCGGACAAATCATTGGAATCAGAATTCCTGATACCAGAAATCCCTCTTGAATCTCATGGCCACGCAGCTGTGCGACGATAAATTCAATGCCGAGGCCCACAATGTATGCTGTCAATATCTGTGGGAGTACTGCCCAAAGCCCATAGAAGAACTGGGCTATCCATCCGGCACATTCGTCTGTAGCAAGATGATGCTGGTAGCCGACATTCCACATTCCGAAGAGGCAGCAGGGCAATAAGGCAAGCACTACTGTGATCATCGTACGCTTAGAATCGTTGGAATCATGGATGTGCACACCCGATTGAGAGGTCTCGTTGGGGGTGTATAGAAACGTGTAGAAACCGTCAAATACTGAGTGTAGGGCATGGTATTTGCCCCCTTTCTCAAACAGCGGCTTCATGCTGTCTATTTTTTTCTTTAGTTTGCTCATAGATATAGTTATGAAAGAATTGATTTCATACTTAATTCCCTATCAACTGTCTTTTCTAAGTCGTTCCAGACTTTCTCTTGTCAGTTTTTGAAGTTCTTGTTTCGATGTATCTACAAATTCCGGAAGTGCAAAATCTTCTGGTGCTACTTCGTAGATGCCAAGTTTTTCCATCTTATCAAAATCTCCGGCAATCATGGCCTTGATGAGATATTCCGGATATATGTCAAATGGAAAGACTTTGTCAAGTTCTCCGCTGAGAATCATTGCCCGGTGCCCTCCTTTGATTCGTGCATCAAAGTTAAACGGCTTCTCAAGTCCTCTCAGGAATGCAGGGAAGGTTCTCTTGATACTGAATTTTTTAGGGTTCATTGAGGCCCATCCCATAAACTCATCAGCATTGTCGCCTTCTTCAATGATAGTGATTTGGCGATAGGGATATCTCAAGAAATCAGTTTCAGGATTCACTTTAATTCCGGTTAGAACATTACCGGAAATTACACGTAGTGTCTTATCTTCATTAAGTTCACCTTTAAGAATTTCTTTCAGTGATGCGCCAATTTCAGTAACTACCTTTTTGGGTTTAATTGCAGCCGGACCTGTGATTGCTAACTCTGCTCGATAATCACAATAGCCTTTCTTGACGAGCATACCTATGCGTGCCACAGTGCCGGCGTCAATTGTCCATATAGTCTCGCCCTTGTTGACCGGTGCCACTGCTGCGATCTGAACGCTTGGGTTGCCTGCCGGGTGTGGACCTATCATGTCAAGAACCGTTGCTGCTTTTGTGCGCAGTCCTTGTCCCGGTCTCACTGCAAGATATACCGTGCCCTTTGTCAGGCTTTTCAGCGCTTCAAGTCCCGGTTCAAGATATTCCGCAATGTGAGTCGGTATGACATTCCCTGCAAGAGGTGATGAGTCGAATGCTGTGACAAAGATATCGCGTGGGTTAGCTCCTTCTGTTGGAACCACATCGTAAGGACGTTGACGCATCATTGCCCACAGTCCGCTTAGTTTTAACTTCTCAATAAGACCCTCTGCTCCTATTGTGTTGTTGGTGTCTTCTCCAACTCTGACTGTAACTGCGAGAATCTTACGTCTTTCTCCGCGTCTGATCTCTTCTACGGTGCCTCCAGCCGGAGATACAAGTTTTATACTCTCCGCCTCTTTTGCATGGAATAGGGGAGAGCCCTTTGCTATCGTATCACCTGGCTTTACATCACATTTCCAGGTATATCCGGGAAAATCATCTGGGCAGATACCGATCAGATTAGCCTTTATTGGCTCAGGCTTTCCTTCGGCTTTCCCTTCCAAGGGAATGTCAAGTCCCTTTTTTATATTAATTTCTCTTGCCATACCTATTGGGTATATTAAATGTATTATTATCTTTTTTCAAATTCTATCATCCCCCTCATAAAGTTACAAAATTAATTAAAATTTGCAAAATAAGCAAAATTTATCATAAAAAAACATTCGCCTCGCATCAGCGAGACGAATGTCGGTCAATATTTGAAGTCGATCAAGACTTATATTTCTTAGTCTTTAAGGCCTTCTACAAACTTACGGTAAGCATCGTTATTTGGATCATACTCGAGGTATTTGTTGAAGTACTCTTTTGCTTTTGCTACATCCTTATGGTCAAGATAGTAGTTGCCAAGGTAGTTGTAGATAGGCTTGGCATCTCTTGCATATCTGGAAGGATCGTCACTTTTCTCAAGAAGAGTAGCAGCTTCGCTATACATAGGGAATGCTGCAGTCTTTACCTCATCATCAGAAGATGCACGCTGCATAGCTATGTCGCCATAGATCTTGTAGGGCTTGTAGTTGCCAGGAAGAGCAGCCTCCATCTTTGTGGCGTAGTCATAAGTCTTCTTGAAGTATTCTTCTGCCTTAGTTGGATTGTCCTGTTTGTTTTCAACACCTGCGTAGAAGCTGAAAGTAGCTTGCTGGCTGTAGTCGTTGAAGTCTGGTTTCTCTAATTTTGCGATATAATCTTCAAAAGCATCGGATGCTCCTGAGAAGTTGTTACCTTCCAGATAAGTCATGGCGAGCTGCTTGTTGAAGTTGGCATTTTCTGGCATTTCCTTGATTGCTTCCTGAAGCACTGCCATTGCCTCATCTGTACGCTTTGCTTTTGTAAATTCTTCTGCGATAAGGGTGAAGTCGATAGCTGCAAACTTATTGGTTGCTGGATTTGCGTTATGAGCTGCAAGTAGTTCTTCAGCCATTGGCACGAGTTGATCTGCCATCTCTGGAAGGTTGGCTGCGTTCATGAACTGATAGCGACGTGCAGTGAAGTTGCCCGGGTTAGAGGCAAGAAGCTGGGTCGCATAGTCATATCCTTTCTTGTAGTCCTGGCTATAGAAGAGAAGGAATGCATAGCGGTCTTCATCTTGCTTGAAGTGGTTAGGATTCTTAACATACACTCCATATTCGCGAGCTGCATCTGCATAATCTTTCTTGTTATAATATGCATTTGCCAACTCACGTTGTCCGAGGGCTGAAGTCGGGTTGACTGAAAGGAGTTCTTTAAGCATGGTGATTGCATACTGAGGATTCACTTGTGTGTAAAGATTTGCATATTTCACATAAGCCTCAGTTGCGTTAGCATCATAACTCTTTGCCATTTCATATTTGCCTGCAGCGCCACCCCAGTTCTTTTTATCTTTTTCTTGGTCACCTTCGAATATGTAGATTGCTGGAGACTGAAGATTGATCTTACGAGCCTTTGCTATCTTCTTCTCGATTTCCTTTGCATATGCTACGGGATCTGCATCGTAATATGCGCGTGCTATTGCAATCTCAGCGGCAGCATCTTTCTTAATAAGGCTTTCTCCTTTTTTGAACTGCTCTTCAGCAGCTTTCTTATCTCCCTTCTTAAGTGCCATGCCGCCAAGGCCAATATAATTGTAGCCATAATCTGGATTAGCTTGAACTCCAGCTTCAAAATACTTCTGGGCGTCATCAAATTTATTCTCATCGATGGCGATAAGTCCCAGATAATAGTTGGCTATAGCCTTGTCTGTTCCGGAATTGTTAAGGTTGCGGAGAAGAAGCTCTTTGGCATTGTCAAGCTGGTCTGCCTTGTAGTATTCAGCTCCTTCCAAGTGGGTCTGAGCCGATGCACTCATTGCGATTGCAGCAAGTGAAGCAGTAAATAATGTTCTGAATTTCATTGATATACGGTTTAATGATTGTTATTTCGTTTAGTTTATCAGAGATTAACATATTCCAATATTTATGTTCGTTTGTAATCTCAAATGCAAATTTAACGATTTTCTATGACGTTGACAAATATTTTTGATGCAAGTTTACTTATATTCCGAAAAAAATCTCGTTTTTAATATTCTTTTAAAGTTTAATAACGATTTTTTTCAGATATAAGGGTAACCCTACAGCAAGGCATATTACTACAAGGAAGAGTGAATAGGCAAGTGATCCGAATTCATTACCTCCACATAGCATCGAAAACCAATCTGGAAAACTCTGTTGGCCTATATTAATGTCCCAAATGAATTCCTCAAGCAGATAGCTGAAGCAGTAAAGCACAAGAGGATTCAGACCAAATACACTCATAGGTTTAACAAACCAGTTTGCTTTAAATTTCCTGATGTCAAGCATCCATAGCAGTATGGCAAGCATCATGGAAGCCCCTCCGCATGTGGCAAATACAAAACTCGGAGTCCATAAATTTTTATTTATTGGTATCATTGGATTTAAGAAAAATCCAAGAATTATCAATGCTCCTCCGATAAGCGACAGTTTTGCTACCACTTTCCAAAGTTCTGATTTGCCTTTCATTATGATATTCCCGCAAAGCATTCCTATCAGAACATGTGCTATCCCTGGAAGATTGGAGAGTAGACCCTCAGGGTCAAAACAAATACGTGTGTCGCCCACTCTTTTATGATACATATGCTCGCATCCGATCAGAGATCGGTCTATTCTTGCAATTATATTCTCTTCTGACAATTGGAATCCATCAAAGATTATCAATATCAATGCGTAAGCCACCAATATGGCACCAATGGTCCAAATTATTTTTTCCCCTGGACCTAATGCTATATATATTAGAGAGGCAAACATATAGCAGACGCCAAGTCTTACTAATACTCCCGTAAGGCGGAGCGTCTCAAATTCCAATAGATGCTCTACTCCGGAGATTCCGCGGGCTATCCATGTCAGAAGAATTCCCACTATGATGATCTTGAATCCTCGTATGATCGATTTGTGGATAGCGTCTCGTTTGGGCAACTTGTTTAGCGAAAATGCCGCTGATACGCCCATGATAAACATGAAGGATGGGAATACAAGATCAGCAAAAGAAAGTCCATCCCACAACACATGGTTGAGGAATGGAAACATTCTGCCACTTCCGACCTGGTTGTTGACCACGATCATAAGCGCTATAGTCATGCCTCGCATTACATCGAGGCTTAGAAGTCGTTGGCTTTTCTGTGTCATTTCAGATTTACAAGTCTTGTACTCATCTTATATGGAAGAATTCCTGTCTTTGATATGATCTTCTGCCCTATGAAACCTCTTGAGAATTCATAGAAACTATTCAGTACACTGCTCTTTGTGGCGGTGCTAATCATGTACACCTTTCTAAACAAGGGATATTCTCCACTGTTGATATAAGCTTGATAAGGCATATAGCCTACTGTGGAATAATCATTCTCCTCTACAGGATTTGATACCTTGAGAATTTTAACTTCAGTAGTAAGATTTGTTGCAATCGTATCATTTTCTATTGCATATTCCTCCATCCTTTTATCTACAGGCACATTTTTAGCTTCCTGAAGATCTGAACCAAGCCAGCTAACACTGATGATACCTATTGCATTCTTGTCTTTTTTTACGATGTCGAATACTTCTGCATTGTCTTTCTGAGCAAAGGCATTTGGATTGTCGGATACTTTCCCATCGCCATTAAGGAATTTCTCTCGCATGTAGCTGACTGTAGAGCTTCCTTGATTATCAAACACCAATTTGATTGTGGCATCATCCGGAACAGCAAGCTGATTCCATTTGGATATCTTGCCTTCGATGATTCCTTTAATATCTTCGAGTGTCATTGACGATACTGGATTGTCTTTATTGACAATTAATGCTACGGCATCCACCGCGATACATGTTTGTCTGACAATTCTCCGATATTTATCTTTAATGTATTTGATTTGGTCTTGTGTAAGCTCGTGTGTTGTCACTACAAGCTGTGTTTTGTCTTCAAGAAGGGAATCCATTGCAGTTTGCTCATCCACATAGAAAGGAATGATAGCGCTGTTGGGATATTGATATTCGAATACTTCGATTTCTTCTTGCAATATTTGTCGGAAGCCATCGTCGCAATACATAGTCGCGCTCCCGTCGGCATATTCTCCTCTTTTGATAGGGGAGCATGCAATAGCAAAAGCCGCCAAGATTACTCCGAGCGACAATGCTTTTATTAATTTATGTGATTTCATAAGTTTCTTCATGGTAATGGTTTTATAATTTTGCCATGTCAAGCTTCGAAGATGTCCTATTCGTCCTTGTTGACGATATACATTCTCACACCTCTCCAAATGCCATATGCAATTAGCAAGCCGCCTACACAATAGCTGATCACTTTATTGTCTATATTGAAGAAGCCTGTGAAGAAGAGTATTCCGACTGCGATATAAACAATCATCATGAAGATGTTGAAGCCAATGCGAAATCCTTTCGGTTGGCCGGTCTGGGGATCATCGATATTTTTCATGTCTTTTAGTATTTTTAGGGTTTCTATTTTATTAACATTTAATCTCACTATTGGTTTACTAATCTTAAAAATTTTTTTAACACTTGTTATATTTCACACTACTTTTCACCCATTATCCCAACCATTCATCACGCATCTCATGTCATACAAAACGCAAAAATCCCACATCTATAAAGATGCGGGATTTTTCTATAAATAGGGTAGGGGGTTATTGCTGCTGCAGTTTGAAGTTGACCGGAAGGGTAAAGTATGAACGAACGGCTACACCATTGTTCTTACCTGCCTGCCATTTCGGCATCTTGTTGACGACGCGGA
>CAZGGB010000101.1:0-11065 GCA_964525115.1 uncultured Sangeribacter sp.
TAATCGCCGCCTTACGGACCGGATCCCGGCAATGGGATTCGGTCTTTTTTTGTGCTTGCCCCGCCGATGGTGAAAGCTTTTTTTGTGCTTGTTCCGCCGATAGTGGAGTCCTGATTGTTTATTTATTCCGAAAAATTGACCAATTCAAATACGATATTGCCTTCTGTTTACGTTTATATACAATATGACGAGACTAAAATTATTAATTTCGATTATCATTGCTTTGTTTTCACTTTCCATTTATGCCGACAATGTCCGCATATCCGGTAAAGTTGTGGATGGAGAAGATAAACCAATTGAATTTGGAACAGTTCAGATTAAAGGTACTGCAATTGGTACTAATACCGATCTGGAAGGCAAATATTCTTTAAGTGTTGCGGAGAGTGACACTATCACTGTCATGTTTAGTTGTATTGGTTTCAAGTCAGTTGAGCGAGTCCTGATTGATCCAAAAGGTGATGTGACTCTCAATGCACGCCTCTATACTGATTCTAAAATTCTTGAAGAAGTCCAAGTAGAGGGTTTCCGAAGCAATATCAATGGTATGCAGACATTTGATGCTGAATCATTCAAACTTTCTCCAGATGTGAGTGGTGGTAGTGTTGAGGCTGTCATTGCTACCATGCCGGGTGTTAATGCTAATAATGAGATGTCTTCTCAATATTCTGTTAGAGGGGGTACGTTTGATGAAAATTCTGTCTATATTAATGGCGTGGAGATTTATCGTCCTCAGTTGATGAAAAGCGGACAGCAGGAAGGCCTTTCTATTATTAACCCTGAGATGGTGGGCAATTTGAAATTTTCTTCAGGTGGTTTCCCGGCTCGTTATTCAGATAAAATGTCTTCGGTTCTCGACATTGTTTATAGAGATCCGGAAGCTTTTGAACTAAAAGTGGCAGGTAGTCTGATGGGAGCTTCTATTGCTGTTGGTCAGAATTCGGGTAAGTTTTCTATGCTTCATGGCGTAAGATATAAGAAAAACAATTCGCTCCTCAGTAGTCTTGAGACAAGAGGAGAATACGACCCAAGTTTTTTCGATTATCAGACCAATATGACACTTAAGTCATCTGAAAAATTCAGTGTAAATTTTCTTGGAAATATTTCTCTGAACAATTATAATTTTACCCCAACTGATCGTGAGACGACTTTTGGTACGTCTGAAAATGCCAAGTCATTCAAAGTTTATTTTGATGGCGAGGAGAAAGATAAATTTCAGACATATCTCGGTTCGTTATCTTTAACTTATAAGCAGAACAGAGCTAATACATTTACGTTTGGACTTTCAGGTTTCCTTACCGATGAGCTTGTAAGTTATGATATCTCAGGTGAATATTGGTTAAATCAAGCCGGTACAGGTGGTGAAGAAGGTATTGGTGGTGAACTTGGTGTAGGAAAATATATGGAGCACGCTCGAAATAGACTTCGTGCTTCTGTTGTCCAAGCGATGTTGCGTGGCACTACCAGAATTAAGAGTAATAATATCACTTATGGAGTTACCTATCAGCATGAGACATTTCGTGACCGTTCTAAGGAGTGGGAGTGGCGTGATTCTGCCGGTTATTCTCTTCCTACTCAGCCGGAAGGTGTGCATCTGATATATAATCTTTCTTCTCGTCAGGATATGCAAGCCAATAGATTTGCTGTCTTTGCAGAAGATGCTCTCTATTTCGAAACTTCCAAAGCGTATATTACCCTTAATGCAGGGGTTCGTTTATCATATTGGGACTTCAATAAAGAATTTTTGGTTTCTCCAAGAGCAAACATAAGCATCGCTCCCATAAATAATAATCAACTTACTTTTCGTGCAGCTGTTGGTCTATATTATCAATCTCCCTTTTACAAGGAATATAGAGCTACCGTAACGGATGAACTTGGAAATGGATTCATTCAGCTGAATAGAAATATTAAGTCTCCACAAAGCCTTCAATTCATTTTAGGATCTGACTATACTTTCAGAGCAATGAATCGTCCATTTAAGCTGACGGGAGAAGCCTACTTCAAGGCTTTGTCGCGACTTATATCTTATGAATATGATAACCTAAAAGTTGACTATACGGGTATTAACGATTCCAAAGGCCATATCATGGGTTTGGATTTAAAACTTTTTGGCCAATTTGTAGAGGGCTCCGATTCATGGATTTCATTCTCTCTCATGAATACAGAACAAGTCCTTAATGGGGTAAAGACTCCACTACCAAGCGACCAAAGATATTCGTTTGGTCTCTTTTTTACAGACTATTTCCCAAAATTCCCTAAGTTAAAGTTTTCTCTTCGTGGTATTTTCTCAGATGGGTTAACTATGACAGCTCCTCACGTTTCACGTTCTGTCAACTACTTCAGAGCTCCGGCGTATAAGCGAGTGGATATAGGTTTTTCGTATCGGCTCGTGGGAGGAGAGCAGGATGGAGTGAGACCATATAATTTCTGGCGGCATTTTAAAGACATTTCTCTGGCACTTGATGTGTTTAATCTTTTCGATATTTCAAATGTCAGTGGATATTATTGGGTGACTGATGTAAACGGAATAAAATATGCAGTCCCTAACTATCTTACACGACGTCAGATTAACGTTAGACTTTCTTTTGAACTTTAATTTACACCGTAACACTACAATATTATGACTGAAAAAATAGCTACGGAATTCCACCGGACATACGATATTTCCGACATTTCCAGATTTTTTAATAGAAAATCAGGATACTCTAATCCCGAAAATTATGCGGTGTACTATGAAGTTGATAATGCTCTAAATCGCACAAATTCTCCTATCAGAGTCTTGGGGCTTACGATTGCTCTTTGTATTGAGGGTGAGGGAGAGGTTGGTATAGGTGTCAAAAAATTTATGTTTAGCAAAAACAGCTTGATGCTTCTTAATCCAAATCAATATGTGCACTCGCTAAGCTCAAGTGAGCCTGTGAAAATCATGGCTATAGGTTGTAATCTCGAAATGATTGAGTCGATAATGCCCAGAATTTCCGGATTGCTTCCTTTGCTCATTCATAATCCTATTGAATCGGTCAGCCATCTCTCTGAAGAAAATTCACAGGATATTCAAGAATATATGAGACTCATAGGTGAAAAACTGAAAGCTGTAGATTCTCCTCTAAAAAGGACTAAAATAAGCAACCTTATTCAGGCGTTGCTGTGCGAAATAATAGAAAAGCATTATGTCTCTAAAGAAGGAATTGAGAAACCTCAGACTCGTAAGGAAGAGATCCTTTCTAAATTTATTCTGGAGATTCTACAGAACTTTAGAAGTGAAAGAAGCGTTGCTTTCTATGCCGACAAATTGTGTGTGACGCCAAAACATCTTTCCGCTGTTGCTAAGGATATTACCGGTCACACTGCGGGAGAACTCATCGATCACTATGTCATTATGGAAGCAAAAATTATGCTTGCCGAGACTGCTCTGACTATTCAGGAAATATCAAACAAGTTGAATTTTGCCAATCAATCTTTTTTTGGTAAATACTTCAAGCACCTTTCCGGTTATTCGCCTTCTGAGTTCAGAAAAATGGCATATTTTAAATCATAAAAACTATATAAATCCTTAAGTTGAATCATTCATTTTATAGATATGGCACAAAAACCGAGTATTCCAAAAGGAACACGTGACTTCTCTCCTATGGAGATGGCACGTAGAAATTATATTTTTGATACGATACGTGAGGCTTTTCGTCTTTTCGGCTATCGTCAGATCGAGACGCCCGCAATGGAGAACCTTTCAACTTTGATGGGAAAATATGGGGAAGAAGGAGACAAACTTCTTTTCAAGATTTTAAATTCAGGTGATTTCCTGAAAGAAGTTGATTCTTCAGATTTAGAAGCCCATAATCTTCCCAAACTAACAAATCAGCTTTGTGAGAAAGGTCTTAGATATGACTTGACGGTTCCTTTTGCTCGTTTTGTGGTGCAGCATCGCAATGAGATTCAAATGCCATTCAAGCGCTTTCAGATTCAGCCGGTTTGGCGTGCCGACCGTCCGCAGAAGGGGCGTTACCGTGAGTTCTATCAATGCGATGCAGATGTGGTTGGCTCAGATTCTCTTTCTAATGAGATAGAACTTCTCTCTCTAATCGACTATGTGATGGGTAAGCTTGGTATACGTACATGCATACATGTCAATAATCGTAAAATTTTGACAGGAATTGCCGAAACGATAGGAGAAGCTGATAAGATAGTAGATATCACCGTTGCTATTGATAAGATAGACAAGATTGGAATTGACAATGTCAATGCTGAACTACGAGAAAAAGGTCTTAGCGAAGATGCTATTGAAGCTTTGCGTCCCCTTCTTGAACTTGATGGATCTAATGAGGAGAAACTCGAGAAGCTTTCAACTATTCTTGCAGGAAGCGAAATAGGCATGAAGGGTGTGGAAGAAATGAGGGAAGTGCTTCAAGGTTTTGAGAATCTTGGACATTCCTGTGGAGTCGAACTTGACGTTTCGCTTGCTCGTGGTCTTAACTACTACACTGGCACTATCATTGAAGTGAAAGCTCTTGACGTAGAAATCGGTTCAATTACCGGTGGTGGACGTTATGATAATCTTACTGGAGTATTTGGGGTTTCCGGGCTTTCCGGTGTAGGCATATCCTTTGGAGCAGACCGCATATATGATGTGCTCAATGCTCTTGATCTTTACCCTAAGGAAATCAATGGCAGCGTCAAAGCTCTCTTTATCAATTTTGGAAAAGCTGAGGCTGCTGCAGCGATGAAGTGTATCAAAGCTCTGCGCGATGCCGGAATTTCAGCTGAGCTCTATCCTGATTGTGCAAAAATGAAGAAGCAGATGCAATATGCTAATTCCGAAGGAGTTCAGTATGTAGTTATGATAGGCGATTCTGAACTTGCTGAGGGTACTGCTACTGTCAAGAATATGGAAGATGGAACCCAGACTACTGTGCCGCAGTCAAAACTTTTGGACGTTATATGCTGAAGTTTGAATCTTTTCTTCTCGGACAACCCTGTTGTCCGGAAGAAACTCCTACCGATCGGTACTATTTCAACCTTACCAATCGGCTTATAGAAATTGCAGAAAAAGATAGTCAGATTGCTTCTCTTCATTCAGCACTTATTGAGAGAGCTGCTTTGTGTGTGATTGGCTATTTTCAAGATATGATAGCCGATGCCGGACTTTGGCATGGCTTCACAGATGAATGTCGTCGACTTTATGGAACTCCTGTTCCATTCTTCTCTGTTTCTGAAGATTATATCGATTATGAACTGAATCGGGAAGACATAGGATTTATTGTCTGGTATGCGGTTGCTATGTATTCCGATGATCGATGCATGTATCCATTCGCTCCTGAGCTTGTGGCTTTGGCTGATGCATGGTATAAGGAACTTGAATATGTCTATGAAGAGTCTCCTGTGCCGGAAGGTTATCATCTTGCCCACGAGCTTGATGTATATGCCGAAGAAGATCAGGAGATGATCTTGCGTCTTGGAAGCTGGCTATATCTGCATAGTTGGCTTCTTCGTCCCGCTTTTGCCTTTACGGCAAATCAGATCGTTACAGAAATGGTGGCTGCCGGTAAGGATAATAATGAAATTGCAAATGCGGTTCAAGAGACTGTAAAGACAGAACCGACCGGACCCCTTGCTCTTTATATAGGAGAATGGGTACATCTGACAATCAACCATAAGCTTTCTGCACGCAGAGAAAAGAAAGAAGAAAAATTGACTCATCCTGCATTTGAACGTCTTACTCATTCCACAGGTGGAGAACCTGTGAAATTTATTGATGGATATAAGGCATTCAATGAGTTTTTAATTAATGATCTTGGTTGGAAACCCGGTGAAGAGCATCTCTCTCAGCTTAAAGAATGTCCCAACTTTGTCCTAATGGCAAATCCTGAAAAGGGACTATTGGTGGCTACGGGTATTTGTAAGTGTATTAAGGCACCCAATAACCCTATGTATGATGCTGAATACGCATCCACTCATGCTATCGATTTGCTGACTCAAAGAGGGGAGTGTCCACATGATCTGCTTGAGTATATTTATGAAAAAGGATGGCTTCCTGATGCAAAATTTCCTGACAGCGATGATACCCTACTTGTGGCTCGCTTCCATGATTTTATTGCTCGATGCTATCTTCAACTATATTATAGAGGTGACTAAGCATCTCAATTATACAAAATTATCCCACGTTCATACGAGCGCGGGATAATTTTATTTAAGTTGAAGAGTATATTATAATTTACCAAATAAAGCCTTAAGCCTCAAAGAAATTACTCCAAATACAGCCTCTCCGAATATGCTTGAGTTCATCTTTGATGTGCCCAATTGACGATTGACGAATATAATTGGAATTTCTACTACTTTGAATTTCTTTCTCCATGCCTTGAATTTCATTTCTATCTGGAATGCATATCCTTTGAATTCTATCTTGTCAAGATCAATTGCTTCAAGCACTCTTCTTCTATAGCATACATATCCTGCAGTAGAATCTCTTAGTGGCATTCTTGTGATGAAACGCACATAGGCAGATGCAAAATAAGACATAAGGACTCGTCCCATGGGCCAATTGACCACATTGACTCCTGTGATATAGCGAGATCCTACACAGACATCTGCTTCCCGATCTTTACACTCATGATATAGTCTTGTCAAATCATCAGGATTATGCGAGAAGTCAGCATCCATTTCTATGATATATTGGTAATCTCTTGCAAGAGCCCACTTGAAACCATGAATATACGCTGTGCCAAGCCCCAACTTACCTGAACGGCATTCAAGATGGATTCGTCCAGGATATTCACGCATGGCTGCACGGACGGCATCAGCTGTCCCATCTGGTGAACCATCGTCAATCACAAGAATGTCAAATCCATCCGGAAGCTTCATGACTGTCCGAAGCATCATGCTGATGTTTTCGATTTCATTGTATGTCGGTATGATGACAAGTATGTCGCTCATTTCTGTGTCTTTTTGTATATTTGGTGAAAAGCATTCTTGAACTTTTCTGCTTGCAAAATTACCAAAAAATATCCATTCTGCAAAATTCAAAGGGCGATATTGTATTTCTTTAATATTTCTACTGGATGATACGATTGTTTTGCACGACGCAGTCCTTCATCGCCAGAATCATCTTCACGGTTAATGTATACAATATCGGGATGTCTCGAAGTCATAAGTGCGGCAAACTCTTTGTTGATTTTCTCATAACTTCCCTCATAGGCTCTCGATGCTTTTTCCACATGAACGAAAAGAGTGTCGTTTTTGACATCTCCTATAGTGAATGCAGCAACATTATCGCCTGCCATAAGAATTGCTCCTTCAAGTCGAATATCTCCCTCCTTTATAAGTTCAAGGAGTTTTCTGGTCATTTTCCTTTCTTCAACAGCCATTGCCACTTCATCTCCTTCTTCGTCAACTATAGCCATGAAGTCGATCGCTTTGTCTACATTCGATACATCAAGAGGCTCGAGCCTACTTTCAGGATAAAGAGAGTCGAATTTGTTGACATGGTTTCTTTTCTTTCCCATCTTTTTGCCGGAAAGTGTGGATAACATTTGTGCATCATATAGATAATCACCCCAATCCTCAAGCGGATTGATTGATGAGATTCCAGCATTGATAAGTGGTTCTATTGCATACTCTGGAACTGCTGATAATACCGGAGAAATACTGTTGAGTCTGCAGTATTCTCTAATTTTATCAAGGCTTTCATTAAGTGGCAGTTTGCCAACCGGAAGAGAAAAGGCTGGAGTGTCAGTGTCGTTTTCAACAACACCTTTTATAAATAACGTATCCTCAAATAATGCATACTCATATTTAAAATAGTCGACCCACATAAGGATGCCTGCATAAGAAAAGTCGGTCGTACGTCCATTTTCCATGCATAGATAAGGAAAAAGAATCTCCATATCTGCGTGTGTGATTGGCTTGAATTGCAAAACGTCTGTATTGGGTTTTGCTTTGGTTTGAGTGCGAATTCTGGCGCTCTCAGCGCGACGAAGAGCCTCGATGAATCCGTTATAGTCGGCGTAGGTTTTTACTGCTGTATTCATAGTAAGATAAATTAAGTCAAGATTATTTATACTTATTTAACGCTTCAGAAGTATTTCGGTTTGACACCTCATAATTTTTTTGTAATTTTGCACCATGAATGTTTTGAAGTTCGGAGGCACATCTGTAGGTACAGTTGCAAGCCTCAAAAATGTTAGAAGCATAGTAGAGTCACTCCCGTCAGACACGGTAGTGGTGGTTTCTGCTTTAGGTGGGCTTACCGATAAGCTCATCTCGGTAGCTCGTTTGGCTGCAGAGGGCGGAGAATGGAGGCCAGAAGCAGATGCAATTGCCGACCGCCATTATGTAATTATTGAGGAATTAGTGAGGGAAGACAGAAAATGTGATACCCGGAAAGCTGTGGATTCTCTTCTCGACGAACTCAAACGCACATATGAAGGTGTGTCGTTGATAGGTGATCTTCCTGTTAAAACTCTCAACGTAATAGTAAGTCTCGGAGAAAGGATGTCTGCTCCAATAGTAGCCGGAATAATAAAGAACGGACATCTTCATAATTCACTTGATTTCATAAAGACCGAAAAATGGTTTGACAAGAATATCGCTGATACTGTCCTTACCCATGACTTGATTATTAAGGAATTTTCTCATATTGAAAATGGTCCTCATATCACTGGAGGTTTCATCTCACAAGATCGTGATTCTGGTGAAATAACTAATCTCGGACGTGGTGGAAGCGATTATACTGCGGCCTTGATTGCTGCAGCTCTAAATGCAGACATGCTCGATATATGGACAGACGTAGATGGATTCATGACCGCAGATCCACGTATTATTAAGGATGCCAAAGTGCTTCCTGCTATGTCGTTTATTGAAAGTATGGAATTATGCACATTCGGAGCTAAGGTGATTTATCCTCCTACAATATATCCTGTATTCCACAAGAATATTCCAATTAGAATTCTCAATACGTTCAATCCCTCAGCCCCAGGAACTCTTATTTCAGATTCTTCAGAATCACTTGAGTTCCCTGTGAAAGGTGTGACAGCTGTAAGAAACACTTGCCTTGTAAGGCTTTCTGGAAATTTAACTGAGAATGTTGCGCAAATAAATACGCGTGCATATAATGCCCTTGCAAGAAATGGCGTAAGCGTTTTCCTTCTTGCCCAACCGGGAGAAAACCAGGAGTTTTCGTTTGCTATTTCAGTCTCTGATCGGCAAATTGCATCGCGTGTGCTCAACGAAGAGTTTGCCCCGGAACTTATTGATGGGGCTCTTTCAAGAATAACGTTTGAGGATAATCTTTCTACTATTGCTGTGGTAGGAGAGGGGCTTAAGCACCTTAAGGGTCTTAATGGCAGAATACTCAATACTCTTTTGCGAACTGGAATAAATACTCTTGCATGTTCGGAAGGGAGTTCAGATACTACTGCTTCATTTGTTGTGGAGGAAAAAGATACAGTTGAAGCAATCAAAGCCATCCATGGATTGTTTTTTTAATATGTTGTTAAATCTTAAAATTATAATCTATGGAAATTAAAAACGCAAAATATGAGATAAGCAGTGCAAGAGTTGACCAATGCCCTGATACGAATGTGCCGGAATATGCTTTTATAGGACGTTCAAATGTTGGCAAATCTTCACTTATAAATATGCTTACCAGCAATAGTTCTCTTGCTAAGACTTCTCAGAAACCTGGAAAGACTCTGTTGATAAATCATTTTAAAATCAACAATGGAGACTGGTATATAGTCGATCTTCCAGGTTATGGTTATGCAGCGAGAGGCAAAGACCAACGTCAAGCTTTTACACGCATGATAGAGGGATATGCTCTTCAGCGCCAACAGTTGGCATGCCTATTCGTGCTAATAGATGTTAGGCACGAGCCACAGAAGATTGATAGTGAATTTATGAATTTCTGTGGTGAAAACGGTGTGCCGGTTGCCATTGTGTTTACAAAAGCAGATAAGGTGAGTCAAAAAGTTGCTGATCATAATATGTCTCTTTTTAAGAAGATGCTTCTTGAAACATGGGAGGAACTCCCACCAATGTTCTTAACTTCTTCAGAGAAGAAAAAAGGTAGGGAATCAATATTGGAGTTTATTGATCATACCAACGCAGTGTGGTATCAGCATGATGAAGAGGAGCGCGAAGAAAAAGACGATAGCGAATACGAAGAAAAAGAAAAACAAACTAACATAGATCATATATCATGAAAATAGCATTTGCATCAGATCATGCGGCTTTCGACTTAAAGTCGATTATCAAGCCATATGTTGAAGAAAAGGGTTATGAAACTGTAGATTTTGGAACGTACAGTTCCGATTCTTGTGACTATGCTGATTTTGCGCATCCGGCAGCGCGTGCAGTGGAATCAGGGGAATGTGATTTTGGCATAGCAATGTGCGGCAGTGGCAACGGCATACAGATGACACTCAATAAGCATCAGAAAATCCGTGCGGCACTTTGCTGGCTTCCCGAACTTGCAGCTCTTGCGCGTCAGCATAACGATGCCAATTTCTTAGTGCTTCCGGCTCGCTTCATATCTGTAGAGGATGCCCGCGAGATTGTAGACGCTTATCTTGAAGCTCAATTTGAAGGAGGACGTCATGCTAAACGTATAGCTAAAATTCCTGTCGAAAATGCATGAATTTGAGATACAGCTGCGCAATGTCATGCTCTATGGCCGACATGGTGTTTTGCCAGAAGAAAACGTCACTGGTAATCAATACCGCATTAATGTCAGGTTGCGTATTGATGCTTCTGATTATGATGCTTCAAAGGATGATCTGTCTTCTACAGTTTCATATGCAGATATCTATGAATTGTTGAAGAAGATAATGTCTGTTCCGTCGGCTCTGTTGGAATCCGTAGCTTTAAGATTTGGAAGAACAGCTGTCATAAAGTGGCCAAAAGTAAAAGGGGGTGAAATAGAAATAATTAAAACTGTTCCGCCAATTCCTGAAATGATAGGAGAAGCTGGAGTTAAATATGTTTTTTAAAAAATATACTAAACTCTTACAAAAAAGTTCTTCTAAAATTTGCACAATTCAAAAAAAAGCAGTAATTTTGCATCGTGATTCTGAAAGGG
>CAZGGB010000102.1:0-10755 GCA_964525115.1 uncultured Sangeribacter sp.
GCGAAGTTAGTCTTTTTCCCTAAGCCATCAAATACGTCATTTTTGGACGCTTACGAAACTGCCTTTTGGGCAGTTTCTCAAAAATTGTAGTAACTGTCCAATTGGGTCACGACAGTAGTTTTTCATACGAAAATCGTGTGTCCAAGCGAGCCGACTGAGCCGTCGGGACAGATTTTCGTATTAAAATTTAATGTTTATTAACTTTGTTTTATCAAGCATTGAGATCGATGGTCGCAGGCAGGAGGTTCCCGTAGTCGGTCCTGCCGCTGCACACAGCTCTACTCAACGATAAATGATTAATTATTAATGATAAATTCATTATGGTCACCGTCGAAGTCATCCTTATGGTCATCGCAGCCCTTTTGTGTCTGGTGCTTCTTGTCTATGCCCTTCTTGGAGGTGCCCTGGAATTTATCCTGGTTCATGGAATCGATCTTATGGTTGGCATCGGCATTGGCTGCCTTGGCCTGCGCCAGCTCCTTCTCAAGTGCCGCGATGCGGGCATTCTTTTCCGCGAGCTTCTTGTCTTTTGAAGACATTTCCGCATTGAGGTTTTCGACCTCTTGTTTGTGCGCCTCTCTTTCGGAACGGAGAAGCTCCTCGTAGCTCGTGCGGTCCCCGTACAGCTCGTCAAGCTTGTCGAGCGTGCGCCATAAAGTCTGCCTTATCTCTTCGGGTGTCATATGCCTTTGGCAGTTTTCAGTCTTCAGTTTTCAGAATGTGCATAAAGTACTTGGTTCTTGACTCTTCACTCTTGACTCTTTGTCATAGGCACTTGTATTGCCACCACAATTTTTCCATCTTTTCGTTTCCTTACAGGTATCAGCTTGACGTTCGGCATAACTCAAGCAAGCTTGGATCTGCTCTCACTTAGCGCAGATTCTCTTACAGGTATTCCTACACGTTCGGCATATTTCAAGTAAACTTGACTTCTGCACTCACTTATTGGAATTGAAATCATTGTTATTTGGTGATTGGTTAACGCCTACAAAATTAAAAACGTCTTGTCAATCAACCAAATGACCTAATTGGACAATTACTCTCGTAATAGTTCTTAGATGTGTCCATAATCAATTGGTCTTGGTTACGGACCCGAAGGTAGTGATTATTCTCTAAACGGCAAGATGTAAAATAAGGGGCTTACGTTACTGCTAATTTTTTGAGCGGACCAAATTTCACGATTGGAAAGGTACTAGACACAATTGAAAAATGGAAGATTTCAAATATCTACTGTGATTATAAATATTGTTTTAGATCAGCTTGTGTTAATGCGGAATAAGAAGCAAGTTCCTTCAATAACACAGTTTTCCAATGATTCAGACCAAATGTTGCTTTATCGGCATGCTCTTTTGCTTTCTTCCTGATTAGAATCTTCATTTGAATGTCTGAACCATTACATTTCGACAAGGTGCTTGAAAGAAAAGAATGCAACTCAGCTCCAACTGTATCGTTAAATTCGATTCCTTTGATTGTTTCTTGCACTTTTCCCAATAAAATTGGGTCAGTTAGAACGGTAGGATCGGGATAAAATATTGCGTTTATCGCACCCCCACCATATATTATATTAACTTTAAGCCATTGTTGATCAACAGGAAGCAAATCATAATACGCATGTAAAAAATCACTATGCTTTAAGTCATTGTTTTCTCTATTGGTATTGCAATCTCTACACATTGGAACAAGATTCTGCCGCATCATACTCAGAGCCACATATCTTGATTTTTCCATATAATGATCAAGGGTTTTTGCGTTTCCAACTCCACACATAGGACATTTAGGAGTAAGGGAAAGAAGGGCTCTACGAATAGATGAATGCTCTCGATTTTTGTAAGTTTTTGGATAAGCCAGTTTTAAACCTTTTTTAGCGTCTGAAACAATACTATCATGTTGAGCATCAGAGACCTTTCCCCCTTGGGAATGATATTGATTGTAGAGAGTAATCAAAGAGGGTATATGTGACGAATCAAAAAAGTCAGAATGACTCTCTATATCATTTAGATCAGCTATCGAATCCTGAAGATCCGGTATTGGCAAGTTCCACATAGTTTGAGACCTTAAGAAATTCAGATATAAGAAATGCTTGGATTTCGTTGCCGAAATCAATCCCAATCTTAGACTTCATATCTTCAAGATAGTCCAAAGGATCAGAATATTTATCAGGAGAAGGAGGATATTTTTCAACAATTTTTTTGGCGGACTTCTGATATGAAGTTACCGAAGTGTTTAAATTAAACACTTCGTCAGTGATGTTACCTATATTCTCTCCATAGGTTTCGATTGATGGCTTGCGAAATGTCATTTCCTCCTCAAATCTTTCGACAATAATGACATTCTTTGCCAATGTTTCCTGTAAAATTACAGGAGAATGAGTCGCTACCAGAACTAAAGATTTATATTCCTCAGAAATTATCCTTAGACAATGCAAAAACTTACATAAAAGAGGTGGTTGAATATGGTTCTCAGGTTCGTCAAAAATGATTATACTATTGGTTTCAATTCTATCAAGTATCGATGTAAGAGAGTGAAGAAGATATTTTATTCCAGTTGAAAGATGCTTGAACTTATCAAGGGATAGGTTATTCCCATATATAAATATAGGAGTATATATCTCCATTTCTTCGAAAGAATCATTGGCGGTTTGACATTCCTTCATTAGTCGATTCCAAAGATTTACCTTATCGTAGTCATCCGCTATACTACAATATGCCTCGACGCATTCTTCTGCAAGATCTTCAATGGTTTTTAATCTATGATAATTTATATGATCTTGGTCTATGACATCAATGAGTTCATTTTCATCTTCTGGGTTCTGTCCTAATTTTTCAAGCTCTTTGTTTCTAAGGAGCACATATTCTTTCCTTACATCACGTATACCACAATATACAAGTCGCCCATTTTTATTTTTTAAACCCTCTAATATCAGATTATAATCCTCCAAAGATGCTCCAGGCAATATAAAGTTGTCGAATGCACTATAGGAAATTAGAAAAAGTCGTCTAAATCCCGCATCAGATGGAACTATAGAACCAAGAGTATCTGCATAAAGGGAACGTGAGGACGGCGTGGCAAAAAGTATTCTGGCCAACCTGTATAATATTGTGCTTTTCCCTGCTCCATTGTTTCCTATACATGCTAAAAGTCTTGAGGGTAGATTAAGATCGTTTGCAATTTTTTGATCAATGGAACTGAAATCAAATTTGACTTCTCCTGTATTTTGGGGAAGACAAAACGTGAGAGGTACTTCCGCAAGATCATATGATGAACATTCATCATACATGATTTCTTTTCCCAAAATAAGCCCATAAGCATTCATAGTTGCATTTCTCATCAATGAAGTTTGAAAGCATTCTTCTTCAAAAAATTCCTTATAGCGCTCATCATCTTCTGAAAATATCATTTTAAGAGCATAAGCAAATTGTTTTCTCTTCTCTCCTCGATTTAATAATCTGTCCAGACCCCGATACAATTCAACTGACATACTAATACTACAAAAGTCTTCGGGTATATCATTAAATCGATTCCCTATAAGCCTTCTAATTAAATATATATCATTTTTTGTTTGACCTTTCCTCATTATATTGATTGGCCCCAAATATTCTGGTTTCAATCCTGTGAGTTTTTTAGAAGCATGGAGATGATAGAGAGTTGAGTATCCGAAATCATCCCATTTGTCTTCTTCCAAATAAAAATCCACATCACCGGCATCTTGATGTGATGCCATTTTTTGAAAACATTGTCTAATTAATTTAAAGGTCATTGTGATGTCAGAAATTCGCCAATTACTTTTTTAGGGTAATTGGGAGATATAAATCAGATAATGCAGAACATTCTTAGGAGAAGCGGTCGTCGAGGTCGAAGAAGAGGAAGTCGTCGTCATCTTCCAATTCGAGTTCGCCACTGTTTACCTTTGCTTCTGTGGAGAGACACGCGAGGGCTCTGGCAAGGTGAGGGAAATCCATGTCTCTGCCTATCTCTTCGAAGTGGGTGCGTTGCTTCTTAAAGTAATATGTGCTATATGAGACGGTGCCGTCGTAGTTGTCGGTAGCTGTGACTGCAAAATGATATCTGTCGTCGATTGTACGGTAGGTACCCAATATGAATTCCATACTTTGTTGGCTTTCGATGCATTCACGGAGTGTTTCGGAATACATTCTTGTGATGGAGCAGTCGTTGCAGTCCATCATAATGAATAGGATTGACATTGCCAAGCGGGTTGCGGCTAAGGTGTAGAATTCATCGAATCCGACGACACACTTGAATTCCTTTTTGCCAGGAGGGGCAGCAAAGACGGTAACGCTATAGTGGGAATTGTCGTAGTTTTCTTCATCTATGTATCCGTAGATGTCATATTTGGTATCAAGGCATTTGAAGAAACTACGGTTGCTACAGTCGTTTTGGGCTATTGCCTTGAAGCTTTCATCGTTTTCTATCTTGGCTTGTTCTTCTGCGGTCAACGGTCGAAAGCAGAAGAATTCGTCGGAGCATTCTTTGAATGAACGATTCTGGAGCATCGACATCACCTCATATCTCCATACAGATTGCCTTTCTATTCTCTTTCGATAGTAGATTTGCAGATCTTTCAGAGTGTTTAGCTCTTTTTCGAGAGATTGGAGTTTAATTTCGAGATCTTTCTTTGTCATTGTGTTCAGGTGTCAGGAAGCTGACAAGCCGCTTGGATCCTTGCGGCCTCCGCCTCGGCACAATCGGTTTTGCCACTCTGGAGCGCATGCAAGTGGTTAAAGCTGCAAAATTACAAACGTCTTGTCAATCAGCCAAATGACCTAATTGGACAGTTACTCAAGGGTCTGGAGGCAACGATGAATGATCTTATTAAACTATTAACGATTAACGATCAACGATGAATTTTTTTGATGAGATAGCGGAGATTCTCTATCGTAGCAGTTTCGCCGTATTACCGGAAAGGTAAGAGGATATTAGAGATTCCAGCACCAATTGATCACTGGTCTGCTGACGTATGAAGTTTTGAATCATGCTATCGTTGGTGAGCTGAATGAATTTCTGAACCAATTCGAATGAGGTAGTTGTATGGTGAATTCCACATAAGAAGTAATCGCTACTTCCCATATCAGTGGCGTCAAACAAATATGTCATAAACACGTTTGAAACCCATTCAGAAGAAGCTTCAACTTCTCGATCCTCTACAATCTCACTTTCGTAGGCATCCACGACCCACATAAATCGTGGCAGTTTTTGTGATAGTATCTTAAACCTAAGTTCATCGTCGGTAGACACATAGATAATCTTATCTGCAATATTCTCTTTGAATTCGTTGACTGAATATAGTTTTGCATCCCATACGATTCTTTTTCCCATTGATTTCCATAGAGATCCAAATATTCTATTGCACCGAGAAACTAGACTTAAAATAAGCGGATACCTGATACGAATTTTTTTGTGGCACGGAATGATAAGTGTTTGTACGGTTGCATCCACTTTATCTTCAGGATCAATGTAGTAATTCCATCTGGTCTCAAATCTTGGCCAGTACTCATTTCTGTCAAGCATTGATGAGAATGGACCAATTTGATCGTCATGGACGTATAATTCATCAATACATGACGACAACATATAAAGATTTGAATATCCCGCTCTTTCATCCCCAAGTATCTCGTAAGGAAATGCTACAGGTGATTTCTGTGACAATCTGTAGCCTGTGACAGTCACCGCATGCTGTCCTAATACCGGATTTTCATGCTTTACATTACGCCAGTATTCCTCATCTTCATGAGCGAGTGTCATTCCAAGTATAACCGGGAGTCCCACATTCTCATATGCTCTTATAACAGCCTTTAAATAGCTTTTGGACACAACACCCGACAATACAGGTTCGTATCCTTCATCGGTAATTGCAGCCGCCATCTGGGAAGGAAAGAGTCCTTTCTCCAGGACATTAGTAGAAGGAGACTCTATAAATACACGACGAGCGTTTCGGGTGATCTGAAAAGGTGAGGAGACCGCGTTAGGATTGATACCTCGAATTCCGTGTAATGCCGACCATAATGCAGATGTCGCACATGCAGAGATGACATTGTCCTGTTCTTGAAAGGCAACCGTATCAACACTAAGAGTGAGCCCAAGAAAGTGGACTTCATATTTCTTTAATATAGGAAATAGGCGGTTTTTCCCTTCTTCATGAGGATATGTACGTAGGCAAACCTTTCCAAAATGAGCTCCGGGTACAGGACGAATGATTATGAATCCAAGATAATTGTTGCATATGGCCTCGCGTTTTGTTTGATCTTTACCTATTGCAGCTGCCTTGAGATCCTCTTCATCAAAGACATTGGAGAATATATGGATACGATCACACTTTTTGGGATAATCATTAAAACATCTGGCATAATGTCCACAATAGTCCTCAATAAAATTACGGTCGATATACTGGTGCTCTACTATTACTGTCTTAGCTGAGAGTTTAGCTAGATATTCATCAAGATACCTTACCCTTATTTCGGCCAATTTTCCAAGATGACCTTCATAATTGAGCCTGATTCCCCCATGTTCGACCGTGTCTACAATGGATTTGTATGGATAAACCAATTTATACGGCATAAGAATATCTTAATCCTTATATAATCAACAAGAGAAGGGGGTTGTCAATTGGCGGAATGACAAGGAACTTGTTGCCTCAACATAACGGTCCATTTTCTGGAGATCAGGACATCCTTCATTCAGGGATTGCTCCAAATTTTTATATTCTTCCGATTCAAAGAACTTCTCCAATATTTCCTTTACATTTTCCATATCACACTGCTTTCATCAAATGATTATAAATCGCCTTTATCGTAGCCCCTCGTATAATCCTTTCACCATTATGGGAAGATATCATCATCTCCATAATTGTATTTTATCTCTTTGTCTCTACTAAATATATGTTTCTTTTCAAGACTTATAAACTTTGCCCCTGCATACTTCAACCCATTGCCCCAACTTAAAACTTCTTCCACTGAATTAAGTCCAGAAGAGAACATGGCACCCAGACTACTAGTTTCGTTTAAAATCGTCTCATTCAAATCTACATTTAAGCGAACAAGTGATCCTGCCTCCGAAGCACGCAAGGTAAAAAATCTATCTGACTCCACAATGTAGTAAGCAAGCCAATAGTGTTTTTTCCAGAGGCCGGAAGACTGAAGTTTCAGCAGATGCTGTAGGACCTCCATCTCAATTGAACTGTAATAAGTGCATTGAGTTAAGTTGCCGAAAAAAAATTGGGAATGTACTTCTTCAAAAAATAAGGAACATCCGATTTCAGTAATACCAGTATTCCCATCCACTGTACCGGCAGCCTGAACACGAACATTGTGCTGCTCCTTCACAAATTGTCCAAGTGGGCGTGTCTTTTGGGATAGCACAATTGGCATAGTGGGGATTTCTTCAATATTTCCTACGCGACACCATTGGGAATCTTGCCAATAGCCATAATCCCCAAGTTCTAATGAAAGTCCGGGAACAACTGGATAAATGCCATTTTTAAACTTCCAAAGATGCTCTGCCATAAGTAAATACTAAATGATCCGAAATGTCTTGCTGGCGACAATCCCGGAACGGAGGTTGATTATTTTTAAATTTTGGACAAAATTAATAAAAATCATTGAGTTCTCCAAATATTTTTCTTTAAAATATCCAATATCCACTCTCCGCATTCCACTCTCAAAACTTTTTTGGCGGGTGAAGGTTAGGATGTTGTTGGGACCGGTGTGGAGCCGTAGTATTCGAGGGTAGCTACAACTTGGGAGGAATCTTGATGCATGACGAGGCGGGAGATTATGTTGATGGGATTGACATGCAACCGCCTAATTGCACTTTCCGGGAGAGGGAGGAAGCGGTTATCAGATAATGTAATGATTAACGATGTTATTCAACTATTAACGATAAATGATAAGCGATCGGCTTTGCTTTGGAGAGAGGTTGAATGAGCGATTCTATGCCGTGCTTTGGGGTCGCGCTCGGAGATCGCGACAGACTTAGCTTGCATTCGGGTGGGATTAATTGGGTTTTAGGAGGCGGGAGTCGGCGTGGAGGCGCCATTCGATGCCGTTGTCGCCGATGATGGATAAGCGGTAGACTACGTTGTTGAACGATGAACGATTAACGATGAACGATGAATCTTTATTCAACGATGAACTATTAACGATCAACGATGAATCTTTATTCAACGATGAACGATTAACGATCAACGATGAGCGTTCTTCCGGATCACAAGAAGATAAACTCTTGGATTTGTTTTGCGGTGAGGAGGGGGAAGGGGTGGAGAGGATGGTGGCTTCTTGGCCTTGGAAGAGGCCGCCGAGGATTTCTACGCGGTCTCCTTCATTTAGCTTCAGTTCGCCGATGGGGGCTACTTCGTAGTCGGGGGTGAAGCGGGCGATGGTCTGCTGGAAGAGTCGGAATTGACTTTCGGAGATGTCGGCGTAGGGGGCTCCGGGACGGGAGTTCTGGCGATAGCACCAGGCAAGGTCGCCGATTTTGGAGAAGAGCCTGCCGATGTCGGTGAGCTTTGCTCGGAAGAAGACGACGGAGTGTATGAAGGGGCGTTCGCGGACTACGATTTTCTTTCCGATGGCGCGAGCTATTTCTTCGCTTGGATAGAAGAGGTGGATGTCGGGTAGGCGGTCGCCGAGGAGCTGGATGCGACGGCAGATTTGGGTGAAGCGGACTCCGAGACGGAGGGACATGGCGTACCAGCGGGGAGGGTTTTCGAGGAAAACTTTTCCAATCTCTTCGAACGATGAACGATGAACGATGAACGATGAATTATCGGACTCTGGATCACCCGAAGACAAACTTTCATTGGATTTTACCATAAAGCGCCTCTCCGAGGCTACTGTGCTATTGTCGGAGTTTCCCCAGGCTGAAGCCTGGGGTTTTGGCATGACTGGCAAGTCTCCGACTTGCCTTTCGGTCGCGCTCGGAGATCGCTCCAGACCTATCTTGACTTGGCTATTTTCTGACAATTGACAACTGACAACCGACAACTTTAGGATGGGGAGGCCGAGGGGGGCGTGGCCGAGGTGGGAGACGAGGGTGCTGGCGGGGATGCCTATGCGGAGTGCGGCGTATGCCCAGAGGGCTTCGACGGTCTGGAAGGGATCGGTGGCCTGTGGGAGGCGGGCGCGGCGGAAGAGGGCGTTGATGATTTTGGCGATATGGGCTTGTAGCTGCTTGGGGGTGCGCTGGCTCTGGCGAAGGGGGAAGAGGTAACGCTCACGCCTTTTTACTAATTGAGAATTGAGAATTGAGAATTGAGAATTATTGTCGGACGAGGGGCGTGGTGCTTTTTGCGAATCATTTTCACGCAAAGGCGCAAAGTTTTCATTGTCAAGTCCGGATTCTTCGGGGGGGAAAGTACGCGAGCGGCTTGCTTCGCTTGCCGCCGACGAGGTATTTTTTCTTTGCGGCTTTACGTCAGGAGGGAGGGGGGATTTTTTGAGGAGGGCGATTTCGGAGAGTGGGAGGAGATTGTGGGTGAGGGAGTGGATGATGAGGGAGGCGGCTATGGCGTCGTCGGCGATGAGGCGGGAGGCGTTTTTGGTTAGGCGGAGGGCACGGTCGAAGATTTCGTCGTCGATGCCCTGTTTCCAGCCTTCGGTGCCGATTGCTTTAAGGTCTGCTTTGAGTTGGGAGAAGAGTTTTGTGGGAGGGAGAAGACCTGCTTTAGCGGCGGAGCCGTAGAGGGAGGATATGATGTCGAGGTAGAGGGAGGCGGTGGCGAATGGGACGGCGGTCAGCCAGAGGCTGACGAGCCAGTCGGTGATTGATAACGATAAACGATGAACGATAAACGATGAATTATCATCATCAGGCTCTACCATAAAGCGCCTCTCCGAGGCTACAGTGCTATTGGCTGGGCTGCCCCAGGCTTCAGCCTGGGGTTTTGGCATGACTGGCAAGTCTCCGACTTGCTTTTTGGTCGCGCTCGGAGATCGCTCCAGACCTATCTTGTCTTGGACATTCTCTGAAAGGTGATGGCTGGCAACTGAAGACCGAAGACTATCGAGGGCGCGGAGGTAGCGGGAGGAGGTGGAGGGTGTGGGGATGGCGAGAGCCTGGTTTCGGAGAATTTCGAGGATTTGCTCGAGGGAAGTGAGCTGTATGTCAGCGGTTTGGCTCATTGGTGATTTTTACAGAGGGGGAAAGTTTGGGGTGTTCTTACTGACCCCCTGAGACGCGCTTGTCTGGGGTTTTGGGGAGGAGAATATGTCTTTGCGCTTTCATTGCAGTGGCAAAGATAGTAAATTTTCCGATTATGGCAAAATTATTTTGCTATAATCGGAAAATTACGAGTCGAAAACTTTAGAATTATTGGGCTTATTAGTTTTATTAGTCTAATTAGTCTTATTAGTCTAATGAGTCTTATAAGTCGAATTAGTCGAATAAGTCTTATTAGTGTTATTAGTCTTAATAGTCGAATAAGTCGTGTTAGTTTTATAAGTCTTATAAGTTTTATAAGGGGTATAAAACCAATATTCAATTGGGTCGCGCTCGGAGATCGCTCCAGACCTATCCCGCGTTTGGGGAAGAGGGAGGGGGATTAGACGTTGAAGCGGAAGTGCATTATGTCGCCGTCTTGGACTACGTAGTCTTTGCCTTCGACGGACATTTTGCCGGCTTCTTTGACGGCGGTTTCGCTGCCGAGGGTGACGTAGTCGTCGTATTTGATGACTTCGGCGCGGATGAAGCCTTTTTCAAAGTCGGTGTGGATGATGCCGGCGGCTTGGGGCGCTTTTGTGCCTC